>JBAVIK010000075.1:0-4893 GCA_049686815.1 Acidimicrobiia bacterium
GGCGTGCACACCGCCATGCAGGATTCGACTCCGATGCTCCTCCTCGTCGGTCAGGGCCCCATCGACTTCCTGGGTAGAGAGTCATTCCAAGAGATCGACTTCAGATCCTTCTTCGCCGGGCTCACCAAGTGGTCTGGGCAAGTCGACCGTGTTGAGCGAATCCCAGAGTTGATCCACCGGGCATTCCAGATCTCGATGCAGGGACGACCGGGACCGGTGGCCCTGTCGTTGCCGGAGGACGTGATAGGGGGTGTCGCCGATGTGCCTGACGCCATGCCGTTCAACACGGCGACACCGCATCCCGATCCGGCCGACGTCCAAAAGGCGCTCGACATGCTCTCCCAAGCCAAGCGACCCTTGCTGATTGTGGGCGGTGGTGGTTGGAGCGCCAGGACAGGTGATCTGATGCAGGCATTCGCGGAACGCAATCACATACCTGTGGTTGCCTCGTTCCGATGCCAGGACTACGTAGACAACGACTCTCCCAGTTACATCGGCTACACCGGGCTCGCGGCGCACTCTGTCGTTGCGGGAGCCATAGGGGACTCCGATTTGCTCCTCGTGGTGGGAGCCCGGCTTGGGGAGGCGAGTACCGCTCGCTACTCGCTGGTAGATGTTCGCAACCAGAGGCAACGGCTGATCCATGTGCATCGAGGTGCCGAGGAGCTCGGAGCGGTTTATCACGCTGATCTCCCCATCAACAGCGGCTACGAGGAATTCGCTGTGGCTCTCGACAGGTCGGCTCCAGTCGACAGCTCGGGCTGGTCGGGGTGGTCGACGGAGTTGCGGTCTGGCTACCTAGCGAATCTGACTCCGGTGGATGCACCAGGTGACCTCAACCTGGCTCGGGCCGTGCGTCATGTGAGCGAAGTCGTGCCAAGAGACTCCATCATCACCAACGGCGCCGGCAACTTCACCGTATGGGCACATCGGTACCACCAGTTCCATTCGTATCGCACCCAGCTCGGCCCCACCAGCGGATCCATGGGATATGGCGTGCCGGCCGCGGTAGCAGCCAAGATCCGGCTGCGCGATCGGGTGGTGGTCTGCTGGACCGGTGATGGGGACGCCTCGATGTCGATCATGGAGCTCGCTGTCGCGATGCAGCACGAGGTGGACCCGATCATTCTGCTGGTGAACAACGGCATGCTGGCGACGATGAGAATGCATCAAGAGCGGAGATACCCGGGGCGAGTGTTGGGGACCGATCTGGTCAATCCCAACTTTGTCGAGCTGGCAAGGGCGTTCGGCGCCCATGCGGAACGAGTCGAGCGGGATGAGGATTTCCCGGCGGCTTTCCAGAGGTGTCTCGACTCCCCGGTGGCTTCACTGGTCGAGTTGTCCATCGATCCCGAGCAGGTGACCCCAACGACGACCCTCACCGGAGAGCGGTCTGCGGCAGAGTCCAGGGCGAGTTCGGCTTAGTACCCTCACGATCTCTCACTTTCATTTCAATCGATCTCGAAGGAGCAGCAATGGAACCGGTTCTCATAGACGGCGAATGGCGCACTTCCGATGCGGTCTCGTCTTTTCAGGCGATGAACCCAACTGTCGGTAGACCCAGCGACGAGACCTATCCAGTCTCATCCGTGTCCGACGTGGACGCCGCACTTGACGCAGGGGTCAGAGCAGCACATGAGCTACGGAATCTGCCCCGTTCGGCACTGGCCGACTTCCTCGATGCCTACGCAGAAGCCATCGACGCCGATATGAGAGTCGTCGTGGACACGGCCCACGAGGAGACAGGGCTTCCCATTTCGCCGCGGCTCGAAGCCGAGCTCCCCAGGACCACAGATCAACTCCGTCAGGCGGCGAGGGCAGTACGAGACGGTTCCTGGGTCACTGCGACCATCGACACCGGCTCCAACATTCGTTCGATGTTCGCTCCGCTCGACAAGCCGGTGATCGTTTTTGGGCCAAACAATTTTCCGATGGCTTTCAATGGTGTCGCCGGGGGAGACTTCGCGGCCGCTGTCGCCGCCGGCAACCCGGTGATCGCCAAGGCCAATCCTGGTCACCCCAAGACCACACAGCTCCTGGCTGAGGCCGCACAGCGGGCGATCGAAACAACCGGCGTACCCCGTGCCATGGTTCAGTTGATCTACAGGGTGCGTGGTGAGGATGGGCTGGCCCTCGTATCCGATCATCGAGTCGGCGCCGTCGGGTTCACCGGGAGCAAGAACGGGGGACTCAAACTCAAGGCCGCGGCTGACAAGGCGGGTGTTCCGATCTATCTCGAGTTGGGGAGCATCAACCCCGTGTTCCTCCTTACAGGTGCCCTGGAGGCCAGAGGCGAGGAGATCGCCAGGGACTTCTATGCATCGTGCACTCTCGGTGCCGGGCAGTACTGCACCAATCCGGGGTTGGTCGTTGTTCCAACCACCGAAGCAGGGGACAGGTTCGTGAAGGCGGCAGGAGAGCTGTTCGGTCAGGCCGAAGGAGGGACACTTCTCGGTGAACCCGGTCACCTCGGCGAAGGCGTCTCGATCCTCACGAGACACGGGGCAGAGGTGATCGTCGGTGGTGGCGCCATCAACGGTGACCGCTTCGCATTTGAAAACACATTGCTCACCATCACCGCTACGGAGTTTCTCGAAGATGCCGAGGGTCTCCAGACGGAGGTGTTTGGCCCGGTCTCGTTGCTGGTCAGGGCCGACTCACCCGAGGAGATGGCTTCGGTCGCCGCAGTTATGGAAGGAAACCTGACTGGTGGCATCTATTCCGAGCCCACCGACGAGGATGCATATCGGATCATCGAACCGGAGCTGCGAACCAGGGTGGGTCGTCTCCTCAACGACAAGATGCCAACCGGTGTTGCCGTGGTCTCTTCGATGAACCATGGCGGCCCTTATCCGGCGACCGGACACCCGGGGTTCACCGCTGTCGGCATTCCGGCGTCTATCCATCGTTTTGCCGCGCTGTATAGCTACGACAACGTGGCAGAGCACCGATTGCCCGGGCCGCTGCGCAACCCCAACCCGACCGGGGCCATGTGGCGCTACATCGATGGAACCTGGTCTCAGGGGGACGTCGGTTGAGTCGTCTCGACGATGTGCTGACTCCGGTCAGATCCCTGCCGGGCGATGTCGAGGTGGCGACGTTGGTCGGTCGGGTCTGGATCACCGAGCATGACGGGCCGTCGGTTGTTGCGGTGCGCGACGGTGAGGTATACGACATCTCCTCAGACGTTCCGACCATGACCGATCTGATCAACGCGGATTCACCAATCGGGGCTACCACCGGAGGCACATCGATCGGACCGGTTGAACAGCTTCTCGCCGAGAGTTCCCATGTGGCACGTTCTACCGCCTCCGCATGGCTTCTCGCACCCGTTGACCTCCAACCGGTGAAAGCCAGCGGTGTCACCTTCGCCGCCAGCCTCCTCGAACGTGTGATCGAAGAACAGGCGGGTGGGGATCCGAACCGCGCCGACGCCATCCGTCAAGAGGTGACGGCGATCATCGGAAGCGAGCTTGCCGAAATAGCACCTGGCTCGGATCGGGCCATGGAGTTGAAGGAGCGGCTGATCGAGCAAGGCTCCTGGTCTCAGTATCTCGAAGTTGGCCTGGGACCCGATGCAGAAGTCTTCACCAAGGCGGCACCGATGTCGTCGGTGGGTACGGGCTCCGAAATCGGGATTCTTGCCGAGTCCGAATGGAACAACCCCGAACCCGAACTGGCGGTATTCGCAAACGACCGGGGAGAGATCGTGGGCATCTCTCTCGCCAACGATGTCAACCTTCGCGATATCGAGGGACGGAGCGCCCTTCTCCTCGGCATGGCGAAGGACAACAACGCGGCGTGTTCCATCGGCCCCTTTCTGAGGCTGTTCGACGACAACTTCGATCTCGACGATGCGAGAAGAGCCGTCGTGGGTCTTCGCGTTACCGGCGACGACGGGTTCGAGATGGAGGGGAAGAGCTCAATCGAGCTCATCAGCCGTGACCTCGCCGACCTCGTCGCGGCAACGATCGGCGATCATCACCAGTACCCGGATGGGGTGGTTTTGCTATCCGGGACCATGTTTGCTCCCACTGAGGATCGTGGTGAATCCGGGCAGGGGTTCACCCACCATCGAGGCGACATCGTGGAAATACATAGTCCTCAACTGGGAAGTCTGGTCAACCGGGTCAATCACGCACATTTGGCCGAGCCCTGGACATTCGGCATTCGAGATCTGATGGCCAATCTCGCCAAGCGGGGGTTGCTGCGGTGACGATGGCTGAGCGGATGAACCGTCTCGGAAGCGAGACGGCCATGCAAGTTCTTGGGCGGGCCGAAGCGTTGAAGGCTGCCGGCAGACCCATCATCAATCTGGGTGTCGGGGCGCCCGACTTCCGCACACCTGGCAACATCGTCGAAGCGGGCCGGCAGGCTCTTGCCGAGGGATGGCATGGATACACCCCAGCCAAGGGGATCGCCCAACTCAGAGAAGCCGTGGTTTGGGATCTCGAGCAACGGCACGGTGTCATTGCCGACGCCGACAACGTGCTGGTCGTTCCAGGTGGCAAACCGACGATGTTCTTTGCAATGCTGATGCTCGGCGAGCCCGGCGTGGAGATCATGTATCCCGACCCTGGCTTTCCGATCTATCGCTCGATGGTTGAGTTCTCCGGTGCCACACCGGTACCGATTGCGCTCGAAGAGAAAAGGGGATTCAGCTTTGATCCGGACGCGGTTCTGTCAAAGGTGAGCAGCCGGACCAGATTGCTCATCCTCAACAGCCCTGCCAATCCGACAGGGGGAGTAGTCGGTCGCTCCGAACTGGACGCCCTCGTCGAAGGTCTCGCCGATTTTCCCGATTTGTACGTGATGTCAGATGAGATCTACTCCAGGATCGTTTTTGGGGGAAGCGAACATGTGAGTCTCCTCGAATATGAGTCACTGCGTGAG
>JBAVIK010000076.1:0-1760 GCA_049686815.1 Acidimicrobiia bacterium
CACCAAACGTCCGTTCAGAGTCCGTTTAGCGCCTGGCCATACCTTGCAGCCAAGGAGGAGTACAGATGACAGTCACCCGTCACACATCAGGTTTGGAGGCAGCCCTTCGAGGCACGCTGATCACACCTGCCGACCCTGAGTACGACGAGGCACGCAAGGTCTGGAACGGGATGATCGATCGGCGCCCGGCCCTGATCGCGATGTGCGAGGGAATGGCCGACGTGATCGCTTGTCTCGACTTCGCCCGCAACACGGGGATACCGATCACTGTTCGGGGTGGCGGTCACAGCGTTGCCGGCAAGGCCGTATCCGAAGACGCCCTTCTCATCGATCTCTCACGAATGCGTTCAGTTCAGGTCGATCCCGTTGCCAAAACGGCTCGTGTCGGCGCCGGAGCCACCTGGGGTGTTGTCGACCATGAAACTCAAGCATTTGGTCTCGCCATGACCGGTGGTGTCGACTCGCGTACCGGTGTTGCCGGTCTGACCCTCGGAGGTGGCATCGGATATCTGGGGCGGGCGTTTGGCCTGACCATCGACCACTTGATCGGCGCAGAAGTTGTACTCGCAGACGGAAAGACCGTCCACGCCAACGAGGACGAGTACACCGATCTCTTCTGGGCGCTGCGTGGTGGCGGTGGCAACTTTGGAATCGTCACCACCTTTGAGTTCCGGCTCAACGAAGTGGGTCCCGAAGTGATGACCGCCCGGGTGTTCTACCCGATGGATCAGGCCAAGGAGGCTCTGAGCTTCTACCGCGACCTCATGTCTGAGGCCACTGACAACGTGGGTTGCTTCGCTCTGTTCATCAACACACCTCCGGTGGAGCCGTTTCCGGAGGAGTTTCATGGGACGACCTGTCTGGCAATCGTTGCTTGCCACGCTGGTTCTCTCGAAGAGGGAGAGGCAGAACTGAAGTCCCTTGCCGAGTTTGGATCGCCAATGCTCTCGGTCCTGGCGCCGATGCCATACGCAACTTTGCAGTCGAGCTTCGATGCAGGCGCCCCGGACGGTGGGCGCTACTACTGGAAAGCCCAGTATCTCGACAAGATCTCAGACGGACTCATCACCGAGCTTGTCGATTCCGTTGATCCGCTTCCGGGTGCATTCTCCAACGTTTTCATCGAACCGATGGGCCGAGCTGTGAGTCGTGTGGATCCAGCGGCCACTGCCTTCCCTCATCGAGGGGTGTCTTTCGGAGTCGGGATCTCGTCTGGTTGGGAGGACCCTGGCGATGACGACGCTGCTATCAGTTGGACCCGTGCCCTACATGAGAGGCTGCGACCTCACGCTGCAAGCGGCGTCTACTCCAACTACATCGACACCGACGACGACGATCGGGTTGAGGCGACTTTCGGTGTGAATCTACGAAGACTGCAAGAAGTCAAAGCCAAATACGACCCCGACAACATGTTTGCTCGCGCCAATCAGAGCGTGGTCCCTGCGGGATAGTCGAGCCTCACGCCATGAATCAGACCGGTCTGTTTGACCCGCTCGACCATCAGACGAGCGCCGATGCGTGTTGTCTCGGAGTGCACCTCTCGAAGAACGTCGGCACCTCGCTCGGATTCGCCTGAGCCGAAGAAGGCTTCGGCGAGTCTCCACTTTGCATAGAAACGGAAGTAGATGTAGTCGGCGCGGTCGACCGCTTCATTCCAAAGATCGGGATCAGGGCCGGTAGCTCGGGATAGTTCCGCGCGCGCGAAGGCGAGATGGGTCGAAGGGGTTTCCATGGATATCGATCCTTCGATGGGCTGGGGG
>JBAVIK010000077.1:0-2762 GCA_049686815.1 Acidimicrobiia bacterium
TCAAACGACGTCACAAGGCAGCACAAATAGGCTCGACAGCCGAGCTCGAGCAATTGCTGAAAGAGGGCAAACCGGTTCTCGTCGATTTCATGAAGTACAACTGTGGGCCGTGTCAAGTGATGGATGGGATTGTCAACGAGGTCTCGGAGGAGTTTGGCGGAGACGCGAATGTCGTCAAGGCCAACCTGGAAGAGGTGCCTGAACTCTTTGGCAAATTCAAGGTGAAGTCCACACCCACCTTCATCTTGCTTGCTCCGCGAGCCGACGGGCTGCACCAGCGGTGGCGGCACTCCGGACTGGTCAAGAAGGATGTGTTGGTCACCAACATGAAGCGGGCCGTCAGCGCCAGCTAGAGCGAAGAGAACTCGATCGTGGCCGACATCGCGCTCATGCTCGAGGGTCATGTGCGCAGATATTGCATAGCTCATCAGCCTTTGATCAGCTCTTCGATCTGTAGGGCGAGGAACCTCTGGTCCGGTTCGGTGACAGCGAGGTCCGCGGCCAACTGGAAGGCGGTCGTCGCCGCACCGGTTCTGCCGAGGCGACGCAACATCGTGGCACGCGTGGCATGCATCAGGTGATAGTTATCGAGCTCGGAGCCGATGGCATCGAGTGCGGTCAGAGCCGCCTCGGGTCCGTCGACTTCGGCGATGACGACAGCCCGATTGAGCGCAACAACCGAGGTGGGCATGATCTGTGGAGATGGTCATAAAGCGACTTGACCTGGGCCCAATCTGTTGAATCGAAGGATTCAGCGTCACCGTGTACGGCCTGAATCGCCGCCTGGAGCTGATATGGCCCGGGTCGATTCCGTCGAATGCAGGCACGGACGATGTCCTGGCCCTCTTCGATCATCGACCCATCCCACTTGGTTCGATCCTGATCACGCAATAGGACCAGCTCGCCATCCTCCACCCGTGAAGGCGCCCGTGACTCACTGAGGAGGACGAGGGCAAGCAGCCCAGCTGCCTCCGGCTCGTCGGGCATCAGCTCTGCGAGGACCCGCGCCAGTCGAATAGCTTCACTCCGTAGCCCGGCCCGACTCGGATCGCCGATACCGGTGTTGTAGATCAGGTAGATGACCGAAAGGACGGCCCCGAGTCGTTCCGGGAGATCGGATTCTTCGGGGATTCGATACGGGATGCTGGCTGCCTTGATCTTGAACTTGGCACGAACAAGCCGTTTCGCCATGGTCGATTCACTCACCAGAAAGGAATGAGCAACCTCGTCAATGGTCAGACCACCCAGCATCCGCAGGGTCAATGCCACCTGGTGCTCCAAACGCAACGAAGGGTGGCAACAGGTGAATATCAGACGGAGGAGGTCGTCCGTCACCGGCTCGGCCTCTTGGGGTTCGGCATCATGCAAGCTGTTGATCCCCACGCCAAGTTGTTCATGCAATTGGCGACCTCGCAGAGACCGACGGGCCCCGTCGATCGCCTTGTTCCGTGCGGTGGTGACGATCCATCCGGCCGGATTTGGCGGGATGCCGCTTCTCGGCCATCTCTCCGCGGCCACGACAAACGCATCCTGGACTGCGTCCTCGGCGGCGGTGATGTCGCCAAAACCGCGCACCAGGGTGGCCACGGCCTGTCCATAAACCTCACGGAACACCAATTCGAATTCGGTTGGCGGAAGGCGGCCGGTCACACTTCAGACACGGATCATGTCGCTGATCGAATGCTTCGTAGTTGGGGCATCGTGTAGGTGCTCCTCTTGGTGCGGGCAGTCCCCGCGCTCACTTCATGACGAATGGGGTCTGTCGGAAAGGACAGCGTAGGCGAAGTTGTTTTTGCCCGCCTGCCGGGGAGACTCGGAGCTGGTGGACCAGGCGAACCCCGGTAACCATTGCATCCAGACTGCTTAATGTTCTCGGATGAACCAACGCTCCGATCGAGTCGCCGTCACAACCTTCCTGGCGTACTCGATCCTGGCTGGGGGCAATGCAGTCGGGGTCCGTTTCTCCAACCAGGAGTTGGACCCGTTCTGGGGAGCAACCCTCAGATTCGGCCTGGCCGCAATATTGATGCTGACGCTGATGGTCGTGACAGGACATCGGATACCGCGGGGCCGCGCCCTGCTCGGTGCTTCTCTTTATGGACTACTGGCGTTCGGCGGCGCATTCGCCTTTGCTTTCTATGCGCTCGTCAATCTGGAGGCAGGCTTCTCGCAGATTCTGCTTTCGATCGTTCCGCTCCTCACCTTGTTGCTGGCGGTTGCACAAAGAATGGAGCGTTTGCGGCTGATCGCAATCGTCGGGGCTCTGCTCGCTCTATCCGGGGTGATCGTGATGTCGGGACTGACCATCGAAGGGGACATCCCTCTCCTGTCGATCCTCGCCTCCCTTGGTTCGGCATTCTGCTTTGCACAAGCATCACTGACAATCAAGCGATTCCCGAGAGTGCACCCGATCGTCGTCAATGCCGTCGGCATGAGCGTTGGTGCCCTCTTCCTCGCAGCGCTGACCTTTGTCACGGGCAACGAAGTGGAGTTGCCGAGCCAGGCCGACACATGGTGGGCTATTGCGTACATGGTCGTCGTCGGATCTGGGCTTGTCTTCAGCCTCTACGTGGTCGTGCTCAAGTACTGGGACGCCTCTCGGGTGAACTATGGATTCGTCATCATCCCGATTGTGACCGTCCTGGTCTCCGCGTGGCTGCTCGACGAACAACTCACTCTTGGTTTGATAGGTGGTGGAGCCCTGGTGCTGGTGGGGGTCTACCTCGGTGCGCTGCGACCTGTCGTCGAGCCAGATGAAACAT
>JBAVIK010000078.1:0-12057 GCA_049686815.1 Acidimicrobiia bacterium
TCGTTGCAGTTGATATCTTCAAGATTGCGGCGCCGAAGTAGAACTGCCATCCGAATCCGAGCAGAGCCAATGCGATGACGGCAGCAAACACCCGTCCCATAATTCCGTACTTGCTCCGTCGGCGACCCTGAAGAGCGACGAACCCGCAGGCTGCACCCGCCCCAACCTGGAGTAGCTGGCGTGCCGCCAGATGCCATTTCGGAATCGTGAATGTAGAACCGCTGATCTCGAAAATTCTCACCGTCACGCTGGAGGCGATCCAGAGCAGGAGGACGGCGACAACCGTCGCCAAAACGGCCCAGCCGATTCCGGAACGACTACGACGTGGCTCGACGACAGGGTCAAGCACTTCAACCATTTCCCACTCTCCATGAGAAGGCCCGACCACGGGTGGCGGCGGAGTCAGTCGGGGCCGCTGGCTCTTCGGAATTCATCCAAAGCCGCCTCGCGATTTTACCATCGGTACGGCTGGCAGGAGTAGCCTCGCTTTCATGGTTGCCACTCTCGGAGGAGTCGTCTGCATCGCCATGCTGATTGCTGCGTGCGGGGGCGGGACAGACACGACGGACACCACGGCCCCCGAGTCACCGAATGAGACCACCGACGATCTGGTCACAACCACCGAGTCAGACGAGCTGGTCGAGGCTCCACCCCTGGCAGGAACCGAGTGGGTCATAACGATCTACGACATGCCGACCGGGGGCATGACCAACACCTGGAAAGCCCCGGTCACCATCGCTTTTGGTGAAGACGGGACTCTTTCCGGATCCGCGGGCTGCAACGACTACATGGCGAAATGGAGCGTCGAAGGCGGGTATGACGAATTCGTCTCCGGACAGCCCGACCCGAACGACGGGCAGGTGATCAGATTCGATTCTCTCAGTTGGACAGAAATCGCATGTGAGGACGAGGACGTCATGCAACAGGAGACCGAGATTCTCGACCTCCTTCAACGCGCTGGTCGCTGGGTGATCATCAGAGATTCATTCAATCTGCGCTCATCAGAGGGGTCATTTCTGTTGGAGGCCGAGCCCACTTAGACAACCTCCGGCCAACCGGGAACTCGACGGGTGGTCTATGTTTGACCGATGACCGAAAGCCGTGAGATGCCGATGTTTCCGTTGGGACTCACTCTGGTACCTGGCGCGCTTCTGCCGCTTTACCTCTTCGAGGATCGATATCTTCAGCTCTACGAAGACATCGTCGCCGGTGATCGCGAATTCGGTGTGGTGCTCATCGAGAGGGGCACCGAGCTCAACGATCAAAACAAGACCTTCTCTGTTGGATGTGTGGCGCAGCTGCTCGGGTCGGGCATTCACGAGAATGGCTCGATCTCGATCGTGACCGAGGGCAGACAGAGATTCCGCGTTCTGGAATGGCGAACCCCCGATCCATACCCGATCGCCATCGTCGAGCTCCTTCCTCAGGACCAGCCGACCGAAGTGGGCGCTGCCCGCCTGGCGAAGGCGATTTCCCGCCTCCCGGACCTGTTGGAAGCTGCAGCGCGCCTCGACACCTCGATCGGGACCGAAGTCCCCGCCTTCTCCGATGATCTCTCCGTGGCAACGTTTCAGCTGGCCCAACTCTGTGGTCCACAGACGCTCGATTTGCAGAGAATCCTTGAAGGGCCCACAGCCGACATCAGGGTTGGCCTGGTCGCCGAGCTTCTCGAAGAGCAGATCGAACTGATCGAGCTTCAGATCGGAATGTCCTAGCGACCTCGCTACCGGCCGGTGCGCGCCCGCACTTCCTCAACAATGGCAGGCACGATCTCGGCGAGGTCTCCGATCACCGCGTAGTCCGCCTTGGTCACCATTGGTGCCTCGGCATCGGTATTGATGGCGATGATCGTCTTCGAAGCCATCATCCCAACCCAGTGTTGGATCGCGCCGCTGATTCCACAGGCGATGTACACATCGGGTGCGATTACGGTCCCGGTTTGACCAACCTGATCGGAGTGGGGGCGCCACCCGTTGTTGGTGACCACACGGGAGCACCCCACGACGCCACCCAGAAGTCCGGCGAGTTCTTCCAAAGGTGCGAAGCCCTCGGGACTCCCGACACCCCTCCCCCCACTCACCACCACCGGCGATGTGGCCAGGGTCACCCCATCGGCTGTGAGAACCCGGTCAACCACTTTGGTCACAAGGTCGGTCGTCTTCAACGCAGGCACGAAGTCGGACACGGATACGGTTGTTGAACTGATGGCAGCGCCAGCTTCGAAAACATGTTCGGTGAAGGTGATTAGCTTCATTGGCGAGTCGAGGGTGGTCTCCTCCAACAACGACCCTCCCCATCGGGTGCGTGTGAGCTTCCAGGGATTCTCGGTCACATCAACCGAAACGCAGTTGGCCACCATGGGGAGCCCCGTTGCCGCGCCGACGTGAGCCATGACCTCATTGCCCTTCTCGCTCCCCATAGCGACTATCGCAGTCGGACTGAGCGTCTCGGCCAACTGTGCCAACGCCACACCCCAGGCAGAGGGCGAGTAGTCGTCCAGATCCGGGTGTCGAATGATGTGGTGGGCTGTGACGCCCTGATCTCCGAGACCGGTCACTTCGACACCCACGGTCACTACCTGTATCTCGTCTTCCATTCCCCGAGCTGCAGTCAGAGATTGCATCGCGGTTTCATCAATGACGCCGCGGTCGTGAGTGAGTAGCACCAGGATCATGGGGCCAGCACCTGCAACTGTTCCAGAATATCGACGAGCGGACCGGCGCCCTCCGGGCCCTTGCCGAGAATGATCGTCTCGCTCACCTCGACATCGGGGGTCACGAGTCGGACCATCCGCTGGCCGCTTCCGACGCGTCTGTCGGCCACAGTCTTGATTTCGGTCTTCTTGGCGTTGAGCCGACCCTTGAGAGTCGGGTATCGGGGCAGGTTGATCCCTTCCTTCACCGCAACCACCGCCGGTTTGGGAAGGCGATATACCTCCCCACCAAATGGGGTATCACGTCTCAGGCGAAACTCGTCGCCCTCGGGATTGATCTCCTTGATACCGGTGACGATCGGGCGCCCCAGACCGTGTGCGACCCTGACTCCCACCTGGTAGCCACCCGAATCGGCTGATTCATTGCCGAAGAGGATGAGGTCGAATTGGCCCCCTTCGGTTTCCACGGCCTCGATCGTCGTGGTCAAAGCGACCGAGGTGGAGATGGGATCCCAATCGGATCCGTCGGTGGGTACCAGAACCGCCTCGTTGGCACCGACTGCCAGCGCTGCGCGAAGCTGCTCTTCGGCTGCGGGGGGGCCAAGTGTGAGAACGGTGACCGTTCCACCGAATGCCTCCGCGATCCTGACACCCTCTTCGACAGCACATTCCTCGTGAGGACTGATCGTGAATGAGAGAAGGGCGGCGTCAACGGATTGGGCATCCTCGGTCAGGACGATCCTGGCGCCTGGAGCCGGTACCCGCTTCACACATACCAGCACCCGCATCGGCTACTTCATCCGCTCGTTATCTGGATCAAACAGAGGAGTGCTGCCTGCCACCGCGACCTTCACCGGATAGAGCTCGTTCATGTACATCACCTGGAGATCGGTGCCAACGACAGCGTGTTCAGGCGGCAGATACCCGAGGAGGAGATATTTGCCCAACGAAGGGCCGGCCCCGGCGCTGGTGACTCTCGAAACCCTTCCTCTCGAGTCGACGATGCGCTCGCCGGCCAGGTCCAGGATCGGTTCGTTTCCACCCGTCATATACCTCGGTATGTCGGCAGCAGACATGTGATCTTCAACAGTCAGTGTGCAGAGGATGGCGGCTGGCCCCTGCTCACGGGCCCGGAGATAGGCGTCCTTGCCGATGAAGTCGGCGTCCTTGACCCTCGGTCGGGCCAGACCGGCCTCGACCGGGTTGTACTCAGATTCGAGCTCGGCCCCCATCAGGCGATAACCCTTCTCCAGCCGTCCAGAGGTCCCATAGACACCGGCGCCGACCGGGACAACGCCGAACCCCTGCCCCGCGTCCCAAAGGGCGTCCCAAAGAGCGAGCCCATCGTCCATCGCGGCATAGATCTCCCACCCGAACTCGCCGACATAGGAGATACGGAGAAGCCGGACAGCAAAAGGTCCGATGTGGATCTCCTTGCTGTGCCCGTAGGGAAGACTCTCATCTGAGACGTCGTCCTGAGTGACCCTTGCCATCAGATCTCGGGCTTTGGGGCCCCACAGACCCAGAGTGCACAGGTCTGAGGTCAGATCTCGGAATGTGACCGATCCGTCGTCCGGAAGATGTTTGCGAAACCAATGGGAGTCTTTCGGACCGTCAAAGCCACCGGAGATGATCCGATAGCTGTCTTCGGCGAGACGTATCAAGGTGAGATCGGCCTTGAATCCACCTTCGGGGGTGAGAAGCGGGGTGTAGGTCGAACGTCCCACCGAGAGGTCGCATTTGTTGACAGTCATTCTCTCGACATAGTCCACGACTCCAGGACCGCTCACCTCGAAGATCGAGAACGCGGTGACATCCACCAACCCCACACCGTCTCGCATCGCGAGATGCTCGGCGTTCTGAATTGGCGACCACCATCGGGCGTCCCATTCGTGGGGTCGATCAACGATCCGATCCGAGTATTGCTGCACCAGTGGACCGTTGCTTTCATACCAGTGGGGCCGCTCCCAATTGCCCGCCTCGAAGTAGACGGCACCGAGCTCGGAAGTCCTTGGATGGAACGGGCTCAAGCGCTTCCCACGCATGGTCTCCCATTGCTCCCTGGGGTGAACGATGCCGTAGGTCTTGTTGAAGTGCTCCGAGCACCGGGCGAGGATGTGCTTTTCGGTCCGCTGGTTCTGATAGAACCGCGCAACGTCCGAGGCGTGAGGATCAACCTCGGGGTATCCCTGTGTCATCCATTCGGCGAGGGCGCGGCCCGTGCCGGGGCCCTCTTTGATCCAGATCGCGGCACACGACCAGACTCCCCTGACCTCGGTCTCGCCGACGAGCGGCATCGCATCGGGGGTGAGAGACAAGAGCCCGTTGATCCCGTATCTCATCTCGGCATCCCCCAGGAACGGCATCAGCTCGAGTGCCTGCTCCAGCTGGGGATCGAAGTCCTCCTGGGTCAGAGGCAACTCGGTCGGGGAGAGACGGGCCTCGTCGATCGAAGGGATGGTGTCGGGGTGGTGGAATATCGGTCGGTGGGCGTACGAACCGACCTCCATGGAGCCCGCGGTTTGTCTTTCGTAGCAGAAGGTGTCCATGTCACGGATGATCGGATATCCGATCTCGTTCCCGGTGGCCTGGAGTATCTCCAACGGCCCGACGTCGATCATCTGATGGACGGCCGGGGTCAGAGGAATGGTGGCGCCCGCCATCTTGGCGATACGAGGCGACCAGACACCACACGCAATCACCACGTAGTCACATTCGACCCGCCCTTTATCGGTGAAGACGGCCTTGACCCGATTGTCGTACACCTCGATGTCGAGCACTTCGGTGTTGGGAGAGACGGTCAGAGCATTCTTCGCCATTGCAGATTCGCGCATCAGGGTGCCGGCCTGAAGTGAGTCGACCACCGAAACGCTCGGGGTGTACCAACCCCCAACCAGGACCGACTCGTCGATGAACGGGACGAGGTCCCTCACCTGTGACGGCGTCAACATCTCGGATTCGATACCCCAGGCTTTGGCCGAGGTCATTCGTCGGCGAAACTCCTCCATACGGACGTCGGTGCGGGCGACCTCGATGCCGCCGCTGACGGTGTTGACCCCCATCGCCTGATACTGCCGCTGGCTGTCGAGAGTCAGATGAGCCATCTCCTTGTTGTGATCGACCGGGAAGATGAAGTTCGACGCATGACCCGTTGAACCACCCGGGTTGGGCAGCGGGCCTTTGTCTATCTGCAGGATGTCCCTCCAGCCGAGCTCGGCGAGATGATGGACTACGGAATTTCCGACAATGCCGGCGCCTACGACGACGACGTTGGCCGCGGTGGGAATGTCGCTCAATGTCCTCTCCAATCAGCGGACCGGTTAGCCGATTCTGCTTCCCATCGTGGTGGGGGGCGTTATAGACTGCCTCACAGCACGGTATCCCACTGTACAGTACGCGTCCCACATCGTGGAACTCCGAGAGGACCCCTTTGAGCGAACAAGAACTTGATCTGAGGACCCTCTCCGATGAGGACCTCGTTGCCCAAATGCATGACGACCTGTACGACGGGTTGGCTGAGGAAATCGACGAGGGAACCCGGATCCTCCTGGAACGAGATTGGTCGCCTTCAGCCGTTCTAAACGACGCCCTCGTCGAAGGTATGCGCATTGTTGGGATCGATTTCCGTGACGGCATCCTCTTCGTTCCTGAAGTGCTTCTCGCGGCCAAAGCCATGAAGGCTGGCATGGCGATACTCCGCCCTCTGTTAGCCGAGACCGGCGCCGAGCAGGTCGGCACAGTTGTGATAGGGACCGTGAAGGGCGACATCCACGACATTGGGAAGAACCTCGTCGGGATGATGCTCGAAGGTGCCGGTTTCGAGGTCTTCGATCTCGGCATCAACACCGATGCCGACGAGTTCATCCGCGCCCTCGACGAGCACAAGCCGGACATACTCGGAATGTCGGCCCTACTCACCACGACCATGCCATACATGAAGGTCGTCATCGACACCATGGTGGAAAAGGGGATAAGGGACGACTTCATCGTCCTCGTCGGAGGGGCGCCACTCAATGAGGAATTCGGAGCTGCCGTGGGAGCCGACGCCTACTGCCGCGATGCTGCCGTCGCTGCTGACACCGCCAAACGGTTGGTGCAGGAGAAGCGTGGCGCCGCAGCCTGAGTCACCATCAGTTCTTGTCATCGGATGTGGGGCACTGGCCCGTGAACTCATCGACATCGTCGCCTCAAACAATCTGAGAAACGTGCGGATCGAGTGTCTGCCGGCGATCCTCCACAACAGCCCCCAGAAGATCGCCCCCTTGGTTCGGGAGCGACTCGAGCGCGCCACGGGGTATGACCGGATATTCGTGGCCTACGCCGATTGTGGGACCGGTGGTCAACTGGACAGTGTGATCGACGAGTTCGACGTCGAGCGTCTCGACGGTGCCCACTGCTATCAGTTCTTTGCCGGACGACGCGAGTTCGAGCAGATCCAGGAAGCCGAGATCGGAACTCTGTATCTCACCGATTACCTCGCCAGGCATTTCGACCGCTTCGTATGGAAAGGCCTCGGCCTCGACCGTCATCCAGAGCTCCGCGACGACTACTTCGGCAACTACACCCGGGTGCTCTACCTGGCACAAACCGACGATCCGGAGCGGACCGAGCAGGCACGTCACGCCGCCAACCGACTTGGTCTCCGTTTCGAAAGACGTTTCGTCGGTTACGGCGAAATGGAGCCAGCGCTGGTCAGCATCGCCTCGCAAACCTCAGGTAGTGGCTATCAAATACGATCGGAATCCGCTGATCTTCGCGTCACCGGGATCAGCGCCTTTCACACTGAGGGGGGACAACCCCCCTCAAACCCCCCGACGGGGCAAGCTATACCCACCAGCACGTTGGGTAGCGCATGACCCATACCGTGCTCTCCTCGCTAACCAAGGAGGTCGTGATCGGGTTCGACATGCCGTTTGTCATCATCGGTGAGCGGATCAACCCCACCGGCCGAAAACTGCTCGCCGCCGAGATGAAACAGGGCGACTTCTCCAGGGTTGAGGCCGATGCCATCGCCCAGGTCGAAGCGGGAGCCCACATGCTCGATGTCAACGCCGGGATCCCCCTAGCCGACGAGCCGGCCATCCTTGCTGCGGCTATCAAGCTTGTGCAGAGCGTTACCGACGTTCCGTTGTCGATCGACTCGTCGATCGTGGATGCTCTGGCGGCCGGGCTGGCCGTCTACCAGGGAAAACCGCTGGTCAACTCGGTTACCGGTGAAGAGGAACGTCTCGAGGCTGTGCTTCCCCTCGTTGCCAAGCACGGCGCCGCGGTCGTCGCCATTAGCAACGATGAAACCGGAATCTCCGAGGACCCCGACGTCCGATTCGATGTCGCCAAGAAGATCGTCAACCGGGCTGCAGATCATGGGATACCCCGCTCCGACATTGTTGTCGACCCCTTGGTCATGCCCATCGGGGCAATGCCCACGGCGGGCAGACAGGTGTTCCGCCTCGTGAGCAGGCTCAGGGAAGAGTTGAAAGTGAACTCGACGGTCGGAGCTTCGAACATCAGTTTTGGCCTCCCCAACAGGGTGGGTATCAACGCCGCGTTTCTCACCATGGCGGCTGCCAGTGGGCTGACATCCGCGATAACCAACCCGCTCGAGCCCGACGTGCGTCAGGCAGTGCTCGCCGCCAACGTCCTCAACGGCGTCGACCCCGACTGTGTCCGGTGGATAGGGACCTACCGGGAGCCGACCGAGAACGGTGACCGGGAACGTCAACGCACCGGACGTCGCAATCGGAGCTCATAGTGGGCTCCCATGGGGACATCCGCGTCCTCTTCACCCCGTCCGGCAGACAGGGTGACCTAACAACCGGCGCCACGGTGCTCGAAGCGGCACGCTCTCTTGGTGTCGACATTGACTCGATCTGCGGCGGTCGCGGGATCTGTGGGAGATGCCAGATCCAACTCGGATCGTCGAAGTCGATACCCCTCGATCCGACGCGAGTGTCCGCTCCAGGTGTCAGCGAACTCGAGTACCGCGGGGCAAAAGCGCTCATCCCGGGCCGCCGTCTCGGCTGCCAGACCCAAATCCTCGAGGACGTCGTCATTGACGTGCCGGCTGACAGTCAGGTCCATCGCCAGGTGGTCCGCAAGAGACCCGAGGTGCCCGACATCGAAGTGGACCCGGTCGTCCGGCTGTTCTATGTCGAGGTCGCGGAATCCAGTCTGGGACGGGCCTCGAGTGATCAGCGCGACCTCATGACGGCCCTGGAAGAGCAGTGGGGGCTCACGGGTCTCAAGTTGGACCCTCGCGCTCTCCCCGACCTCCAGGTCGCGTTGCAAGAGGGAAAGCTGGCGGTCACGGTGGCAGTCCACGACGATGCGGATGTCACCGCGGTTTGGCCCGGGTTCAGAGACCGATCGCTTGGTGTGGCTTTTGACGTCGGATCAACCACCGTGGCGGGACACCTGTGCGATCTGCTCACGGGCGAAATCCTGGCGTCGCACGGAGCGATGAACCCTCAGATCCGGTTTGGCGAAGACGTCATGAGCCGGGTCTCGTACGCAATGATGAATGACGGTGGGGCAGAAGATCTCACCAGAGCCATACGGACAGCCATCAACGAAGCCATCACCGCCCTCGTCCTCGATGCAGGTGTCGATCGGACCGACGTTCTCGAACTGGTTCTCGTGGGCAACCCGATCATGCATCACGTCTTCCTCGGCCTCGATCCCATCCCTCTAGGAGCCGCCCCGTTCAATCTGGCAACCGACGAAGCAGTCCGCATGGAGGCAAGGGACCTCGGAATCGCCATCCACCCACGCGGCAGGCTCTATGTCTTGCCATGCATCGCGGGTCATGTTGGGGCCGATGCCGCCGCGGCGATGCTCTCGGAAGCACCGCACCGCAGCGAGAAGATCCAGCTCCTGGTCGATGTCGGGACCAACGCCGAGATCGTTCTCGGCAACTCGGAACGCCTTTTAGCTGCGTCCAGCCCTACAGGGCCTGCGTTCGAAGGAGCACAGATCTCCGGTGGTCAACGAGCGGCACCGGGGGCAATCGAACGTGTTCGAATCGACCCGAAAACCCTGGAGCCTCGAATACGAGTGATCGGCGGCGAACATTGGTCCGACGAAGACGGGTTCTACACCGAGGTCCAGGACACACCGGTCACCGGGATCTGCGGATCGGGAATCATCGAGGTAATCGCCGAATTGTTTCTTGCCGGGATCGTTGATGAAGACGGTGCCATCAGAGGAGAAGCATCCACCGACCGAATCGTCGCCGATGACCGCACATTCGCCTACGTGCTTTGGACTGATCCGAAGATCCTCATCACACAGGCCGACGTGAGAGCCGTGCAACTGGCGAAGGCAGCCCTCTATGCCGGCGCCCGGCTTCTGATGGACCACTACGGGACCGACATGGTCGACCAGATCAGGCTGGCAGGTGCTTTTGGCAATCACATCGATCCCAAGTATGCGATGACGCTTGGAATGATCCCCGACTGTGACCTCGCTTCGGTTTCCGGGGCGGGGAACGCAGCAGGCGCCGGCGCAATCATGGCCCTTCTCAGCAAAGAGGCTCGTACCGAAGTGGAACGACTGGTGAGACGTGTCGAGAAGATCGAGACCGCCACCGAGCCAAAGTTCCAGGAGCATTTTGTCTCCGCCCTGGGAATCCCACACAAGACAGCTCTATTCCCGAACCTTTCGACCGAGGTCGACCTACCAGCTCCGTCGGCTCCAGGTGGTCGCCGACGGGGGCGAAGGAGATCCAAAAATGACTGAGCGAACACCTCGTCGTGGCGGCGGACGAGAGGCCCGTCGGGCAGCGCGAGGGGCGACCGCAGCCGCGATCCTGCCCTACATAACGAGGAAGATAGAACCTCCGAATCTTCTCTCCGAAGAGGGTCTCGAAGTCATCGAGCACAATGCCGACACGATTCTCGAACAGATAGGCATCGAGATGGTCGACTTCCCCGAGTCCCTCGCCATCTTTGAGGCCGCGGGGGCAACGGTTGACGGCACCAGGGTTCGATTCCCCAGAGGCATGTGCCGTGAGATCGTGATGGCCACCACTCCCGGGCGCTACACACAACACGCTCGGAACCCGGCTCGGTCGGTAGAGATCGGCGACCCTCACATGGTGATGGCACCGGCGTACGGATCGCCATTCGTGCGGGACATCGACAAGGGTCGTCGCTACGCGACGATCGAAGACTTCCAGAACTTCGTCAAGCTTGCCTATCTCGCACCTCAGATGCACCACTCAGGGGGAACACTGTGCGAGCCGGTCGACTTGCCAGTCAACAAACGGCATTTCGACATGATCTACAGCCATATCAAGTACAGCGACAAGCCTTTCATGGGATCGGTCACTCGCCCGGAGCGGGCCCAGGACACAGTCGACATGGCGAAGATCGTCTTCGGCGAAGACTTTGTCGAAGAGAACACAGTGATCACGTCGCTTTGCAACGCCAACTCACCCCTGTCGTGGGACCGGGCGATGCTTGGCTCGGCCAAGATCTACGCGGAGAACAATCAGGCTTGCATCATCACCCCTTTCATCCTCGCCGGAGCGATGGCTCCCGTGACTGCGGCAGGGGTGGCTGCTCAAACACTCGCTGAAGCCCTGGCCGGGATGGCGTTTGTCCAGATGGTCCGACCGGGCGCACCCGTGATCTTCGGGTCCTTCGCCAGCTCGATGTCGATGCAGTCCGGAGCTCCGACCTTCGGCACACCAGAACCGGCGTTGGTGTTGTTCACAGTGGCCGCGTTGGCCCGAAGGCTCGGCGTCCCCTGTCGGCTTGGTGGAAATTTGACTGCTTCCAAGATCCCCGATGCTCAGGCCGCGTATGAGAGTGCGGCCACGTTCGTGCCAACGATGCTGGCAGGGGCCAACTTCGTGCTGCACAGCGCGGGGTGGCTCGAGGGTGGGCTCACCATGGGTTATGAGAAGTTCATCCTGGATGCCGACATGGTGGGGATGACCCAGGCACTCGTCTCCGGTGTTGACCTGACGGAAAACGGTCAGGCGATGGATTCGATACTCAACACCGGTCCGGGGTCTCACTACCTGGGAACCGAACACACTCTGGCCAACTTCGAGACCGCCTTCTGGGTCTCGGAGACCTCCGACCCCAACAGTTTTGAGCAATGGGAGATGGAGGGGTCCAAGGACGCCGCAACCAGAGCAAACGACAAGTGGCGACAGATGCTGGCTGACTACGTGCAACCCGAATTGGACGAAGACGTCGACCACAGATTGAAGGAGTGGGTTCAGATGCGGAAGGACTCGTTCCCTGATTCGGACGTGGGATGAACTCCAAAGCCACCGGCTTCTCCGGTCTGACACCAACGGAAGCTTCAGCGATAAGGAAGATGCTGGAACATCCCAAATACGAGCTGATTCCACTCAAGAACGTGATGGAGCAGGCCGGTCACCTTCCCAACGG
>JBAVIK010000079.1:0-3687 GCA_049686815.1 Acidimicrobiia bacterium
TGCCATAACTATGCCACACGCGTGAGGGTTCTTTCAAGGCACCTTTAGCCGCTAGCGCCACCAGCAAATCGAACAATGCGTCGCCGCCCGAGCGGAGCCGCCTCACGTATCGCGGGCCGTGTGCGGATCGGTCGGCGGTCAGTGTCCGACGAGGAAGTTCTTGAAACCAGCGACGGTAAACCCGAGCAGCATCACCACACCACCCAGGATGAGGGACTGAATCCTCGTTCTCCCGGAAGAACTTGCCACCACGAAACCTGCACCGCCGATGATGAGCGCAGGAACGAACGCCGTTACAGGAACATCGTTCGCGTCGCCGACTAGAAGGACCGGGATCGTGCACAGAACCGCCACAATCATCGCACCGGCAATCTGTGCAATTCCGATACGTATGTCCTTCATCGAGGCGTGACCCCCGCCGTATGCGCTCGAAGTCAGGCGGAACGCGAACCAATGCGCAAGGGCCAATCCGATCGTGGTACCCCAGATCAGACCGATGAGCGCAATCCCATGGACGCCGCCCTCAACGTGACCTTCTCCGCTCTTCTCGCCCGACGGGAGCGCTGTGAGAGTGGCCAGAAGAACGATCGATACATAGAACGCCATGACCGTGGCCTCACGAAGAATATCTACCCGATGTTCGTCGATTTCGGATCGTCGAAAGTCGCTCACCCGCGGCATTGTCGCAGAGGCTTCAGACGTCAGGTGGTTGAAAAGGGCATGGGGACATCAGGCGCGCGGTAGCGGGCTCGCCACGGCTTCGGCCGGTCAGTTCGTTCCATGTGGACCATCTTGTGACCCATCTTGTGGGGCGTGTGTGGGGCGAGAGAAGTGAGAAGTGGCAAAATGACGTGAGTCGACGTTAGTGCCGGTGAGACGAAGCGGTTGGAGTGTTTAGCCTGGTCATAGCCACTTTCTGAGAGCACAACCAGGTATTTGAAGTGGAGCTGACGGGATTTGAACCCGTGACCCCCTCGTTGCGAACGAGGTGCTCTGCCAGGCTGAGCTACAGCCCCTTGCGGGAAGGGTGAATTCTACTGACAGGTGGTCGGTCAGCGAGATCGCCTCTGCGGAAGAGCCCAGACCTAGTCCGTATCAGACCAAACCGGCTCGCGTTTGTCGAGAAAGGCGCTCATCCCTTCTTGCGCATCTGCACTGGCTGCGTTCGCGGCCATCACCGGAGTTGTGATCTCATATGCTGCTTCTTCGGGCAGCTCGGCCTGGGCGTAGTACACGTTCTTCCCGAGGGCGATCGTCTCCGAGGAGAATCGGAGGATCTTGGCAACGAGCTCATTCACGGCATCGTCGAGCTGGTTTGCGGGCACCGATTGGTTGATCAAACCCCAATCGAGGGCAACGCCTGCCGGAATCGCCTCACCAGTCAGAAGCATCTCCATCGCCCGCTTGTGCCCGACCGCTCGACTCACCGGGACCATCGGCGTGGAGCAAAACAGACCGATCGAGACCCCTGGGGTGGCAAACCACGCGTCCTCCGAGGCGACCGCCAGATCACACGAGGCGACCAATTGACAGCCCGCCGCCGTCGCCACACCCTGGACCTTGGCAATCACCGGCTGACGAAGGGCATGGATCGAATCCATCATCCGAACGCACGTCGAAAAGAGCTCCGCGTAGTAGTCATTGGGTCGGTCGATCATCTCCCTCATGTCATGACCAGCCGAGAACGCCTTCCCTTCCGCGGCGAGTACCACCGCTCCAGCCCCGGGCGGCACTAGTTCCAAGGCCTTGATCAGGTCCTGTAGCATCTCGAGACTCAGGGCATTGCGTCGCTCAGGTCGAGCCAGCGTGATCGTGGCCACACGGCCCGAAAGGTCGAGACGGACTCCGTCCAGTTCCATGGGTACATGCTAAGCGTTCGCGTTTTTGCCCAAAGCTGTGCGGATGCTCATATGCGACGCCCTACTACGTGGCTACGGCGCAACGCGGCAGCCACTGGCTCGCGAGGGGCGGTTGGCGATAGCCTCGTGACACTTTGAACTGTCCAACGTGCAACCACCCCAACGATGATGACTCCCGCTTCTGCGTGAACTGCGGCTCGGTGTTGGGTCTGGCCTGTCCAAATTGCGGCGTGCCCGTGGAGAAGGGTCAGAACTTCTGTGCCAATTGTGGTCACAATCTCAAAACCGGTGAAGGAAGCACCGCTCTCGCCCCATCCCGATATACCCCGGCCCACCTGGCGGAGCGAATCCTCACCGAGCGTGACACCGTTGTAGGCGAAAGGAAGCTGGTGACGGTGATGTTCGCCGACATCGTCGATTCGACCAGGGCAATTGAAGGAGCTGACCCGGAGGTGGCCGCCGAGTTCCTGACATCAGCCCTCGACGGGATGATGTTCTCGATCCATCAATATGAGGGAACGGTCAACGAGCTTCGCGGCGACGGGCTGATGGCATTATTCGGAGCTCCGATCGCCCACGAGGACCACGCTGTCCGAGCAGCCATGGCGGCTCTGGCAATACCCGACGCGGTGAGCGGGGCAACTTCAGACTCAGCGCGGACACGCGTTGGGCTCCACACCGGTGAAGTCCTGGTTAGAGGTGTCGGCAACGACCTATCGGTCGAATACCAGGCCTTGGGGCCAACGGTCCACCTGGCAGCTCGCATGGAGAGCCTCGCTGAGCCGGGGACAACCTTCGTCACCAAAGAGGTCCAATCCCTCGTCGAGGGTCACATCCGAACTCATCATGTAGGTCGGCTGACGGTGCAAGGGATCAGCGATCTCGTCGACGTCTACAAACTCGATAGTGCGTCGACCGACAGTCAGTGGGAAGTGAGGGCAAGAAGGGGACTGACGGAATTCTCGGGGCGAGCGCTGGAGCTCGCGTCCCTCAAAACAGCACGGGAGAGAGCCGTCCTGGGCAGAGGTCGCACGGTTGGGTTGAGTGGCGAAGCCGGAGTTGGCAAGTCGAGACTGGTTCACGAGTTCCTTGAAACGCTGGACGAAGAAGAAGTTTCAGTTCTCCAAGCCGACGCATCCCCGTTCGAAACCAACACTGCGTACTACCCGATCAAGACCTTGATCTCAGGTTGGATCGCAGAGCTCGCCTCCGACGGGACCGACTACACGGCTCTCGAGTCGGCGTTGAGGGCCATCGACGAAGCCCTGGTGGATAGCGCACCTGCAATTTCGGCGCTCATCGGAATCGAGAATCACGATCCGGGGTGGTCAGCACTCTCCCCGCAGGAACGCAGGCGTTCGACACGAAACGCGATCAAGTCAGCGGTGAGCGCCCTCGCGCGACGCAAACCGTTGGTCGTCATCGTCGAAGACCTTCATTGGGTCGACAGTGAGACAGAAGGCGTGATCGAAGAAATCGTCGCCATGACGTCGGAACTGCCACTGCTGACAATCCTGACGTTCCGGCCGGAGTTCGCACCGAATTGGGGTCGCGCGGCGCACATCAATATCACCCACCTGGAGGCCCTCAACGACAGCGAGAGCCAGAACATACTGACCGGCCTCATGGGCTCCGACCCGAGCATCTCACACCTCAAGACGCTGGTGGCAGAGAGGGCGGAAGG
This sequence comes from Acidimicrobiia bacterium, assembly GCA_049686815.1. Lineage (GTDB taxonomy): Bacteria > Actinomycetota > Acidimicrobiia > Spongiisociales > ZC4RG35 > JBAVIK01. The sequence goes on from JBAVIK010000079.1 coordinate 3,544, forward strand.
CACACCCCTCTTTCTCGAGGAGACGGTGCGGGCCCTCGCCGACTCAGGTGCGATCGAAGGCACAAAGGGGGCATATCGGGTGGCGCGTCCCGAATCGGAAATAGACATACCCGAGACTGTCACCGCTGTGCTCGCAGCAAGGAT
>JBAVIK010000080.1:0-3598 GCA_049686815.1 Acidimicrobiia bacterium
GGGCAACTCACTTGGTGCCCTCCTCTCCGAGATCGTGGCCTCGACCCAACCTAGCCTCGTCAGACGTCTGGTTCTCATCTCACCGGCAACGCCGCCCCGACTTCCCGACCCGAGAATTCACTGGCCAACCGCTCTCCGGCTGTTGGGCCAGGCAACCCCGATCCTCGGCAAGCGAGCGGCAAGATTTCTCATGGGTCACTACGAGCCCGAGGAGTTGGTAAAGCTGATGATGGATTCGACGATCTATCAGCCGAGCCGGGTAGCACCCGACATCGTCGAGCAATTCGTCAGACTCGCGGAGACGAGACGCTCATTTCCGTGGGCGATCGACGCGGTTCCCTTGACCGGGCGGTCCATCGCACAATTCTTCGTGCCCCCGAGACGCTTCGTGTCCATGATCCGCAGTATCAAGACGCCAACCCTGGTGGTACAGGGAATCGAAGACCGAATCGTCTCGCCTACTGCGGTTGAATGGCTCTGCTCGCTGCGACCTGACTGGACCCTGATACAGCTGGCAGATACGGGACACACACCACAGCTCGACGCCCCGATACGTCTACTGGAGACGATCAAACCCTGGTTGGAATCCAACATGATGAGCGAAATCACGGCGTAACTAACCTGATCCTCATGGCAGGCGACTTCGGCGAGACTCTCGGGGATGACTACGTCCACCAATTACCTGACACCGATCCGGTGGAGACCAGGGAGTGGCTGGAGTCCCTCGACGCCGTCGCCGAAGAGTTCGGGCCGGTTCGCGCCCGCTATTTGCTGGCAAAGCTGCTTCAGCGAGCGCATGAGTCGCGTCTCGGGGTGCCGGGAGCCGTCAAGACCCCCTACATCAACACCATTCCTGTCGAGGAGCAGCCCGAGTTCCCTGGTGACGCACACCTCGAGCGACGGATACGAAGGTTCATCCGATGGAATGCCGCGGTGATGGTCGTAAAGGCCAACCAGCGATCAAAGGGCATCGGTGGCCATCTTTCGACCTTCGCATCTTCGGCGACGCTGTACGAGATCGGTTTCAACCACTTCTTCAGAGGCAAGGCGGCTAAAGGTCGTGGGGACCACATCTACATTCAGGGTCACGCAGCACCAGGGATATATGCACGGGCATTTCTGGAGGGCCGCTTCGACGAGAAACACCTGGACAATTTCAGGTTCGAACTGTCGGGCCATGGGCTCTCCTCATATCCCCACCCCCGACTGATGCCTGACTTCTGGGAGTTTCCCACGGTTTCGATGGGTCTCGGACCGATCAATTCGATTTACCACGCTCGCTTCAATCGGTACCTGGAAAATCGAGGCCTCGATGACACCTCCCACTCGCGCGTCTGGTGTTTCATCGGTGATGGCGAGACCGACGAGCCCGAGACGCTCGGTGCTATCTCCCTCGCCTCCCGAGAAGGCCTGGAGAATCTCATCTGGGTGGTCAACTGCAACCTCCAGCGTCTCGACGGGCCGGTCCGGGGAAACGGCCAGATCATCACCGAGTTGGAAGCGAGTTTCCGCGGAGCCGGCTGGAACGTCATCAAGGTCATCTGGGGAAGTGGCTGGGACCCTCTTCTCGCCCGTGACAACGATGGCGCCCTGGTGAATGTCATGAATTCCACCGTCGACGGGGAATACCAGCGGTACAAGGCCGAGGACGGTGCCTACGTCCGGGACCACTTCTTTGGCAAGGATCCGAGGACCAAGGAGCTAGTCGCCGACATGACAGACGACGAAGTCTGGGATTTGCGCCGCGGCGGGCTCGACTTTCGCAAGGTTTATGCCGCATACAAGGTCGCGACAGAATTGAACAACGGTCAACCAACCGTGATTCTCGCCAAGACGATCAAAGGTTGGACCCTCGGGCCGGATGTCGAGGGACGTAACGCGACTCATCAGATCAAGGAACTGACCAACAAGCAGCTGTTGGCGTTGCGCGACACCCTCCATCTCCATGCGGAGATCCCGGCAGAGTCTCTGGAAGGAGACTCCGAGCCACCCTATTTCCGCCCGGGCCCCGGAACCCCCGAATACGAATACCTCCAGGCGAGACGTCAGGAGTTGGGTGGTCCGATCCCCCAACGTGTCGTGACGCCTCAGATGGCGCTGACTCTTCCATCACCGGATACATACGCAGAAGTGTATGCCGGATCAGGAAAGGTCGAGGCGTCGACCACGTCAGCCTTTACCCGGCTCCTTCGCAGTCTGGCGCGCGTCGAAGGCTTCGGTGCACATGTCGTGCCGATCGTGCCCGACGAGGCCCGTACTTTCGGTATGGACTCGCTGTTTCGGGAACTCAAGATCTACGCGTCGAGAGGTCAGCTCTACGAACCGGTCGACGCCGCGATGTTGCTGTCATACAGCGAGTCACAGGACGGCCAGATCCTCGAAGAAGGCATCACCGAGTCGGGCTCGCTCGCTTCATGGACCGCGGCCGCCACCTCCTACGCCACCCGCGGTGTGCCGATGGTGCCCTTCTTCATCTTCTACTCGATGTTCGGGTTTCAGCGGGTTGGTGACCTCATCTGGAACGCAAGCGACGCCCGGGCCAAGGGATTCCTACTCGGCGCGACCGCCGGCAGAACCACCCTCCAGGGTGAGGGTTTACAGCACCAGGACGGTCATAGTCTCGTGCTGGCATCGACGTTCCCGGTCTGCCAGGCGTACGACCCGGCATTCGCCTATGAGGTGGGCACCATCATCGAACATGGCATCGAGCGGATGTATGGGCCTGACCCCGACGATGTGTTCTACTACCTGACCCTTTACAACGAGAACTACTCCCAGCCTGCAAAACCAGAGAATGTCGATCAGAGCATCATCGACGGGATCTATCGATTCGCCGATGCACCTGAGGGGTTGAAGACTGATCTAGCAATTCTCTTCTCGGGTACTGCCAACCTCGCGGCACGCAAGGCGGTCGAAGAACTCGCCGAGCACTACCACATCGGCGCAGAGCTCTGGTCGGTGACCTCATACAAGAAACTTCGCGAGCAGGCCCTCGACGTGGTCCGATGGAACCGGCTCAACCCAAGTGAGACACCAAGAGTCCCGTTGATCACCAGCACCCTCGCCCCGGTTGGTGGACCGATCGTGGCGGTGACCGACTTCATGACCCTGGTGCCCGATCAGGTCGCAAAGTGGGTTCCCGGGGGCCTGACCACCCTGGGAACCGATGGCTTCGGACGGTCCGATTCACGGCAGGCGCTGCGTCGCTTCTTCGAGACCGACGCCGGTCATATCGTTGTCGCGTGTTTGAGTTCTTTGGCCGACCGTGACCGTGTTGAACCCTCGACGGTGGAAGATGCGTTCGACCGGTACGGAATCGACTCCAAGGTCTTGGACCCTGCCGAGGCACACAAATGACCTCGTATCGAGATCTCGTCGAGAGGGCTAGATCGCGGATCACGGAGTTGGCTCCGGTGGAGCTGAAAGACCGGCTCGATCAAGTAGTGGTTATCGACGTGAGAGAGCCCGACGAGCACAGCCAGGGCGCCATCCCCAACGCCCGCTTTCTCTCACGGGGCCTCCTCGAACGCGATATTGCGTCAATGATCCCCGACCCGAGCACACCCCTGGTTCTCTATTGCTCTGGTGGGTCGAGATC
>JBAVIK010000081.1:0-8945 GCA_049686815.1 Acidimicrobiia bacterium
GTCCCCCAACAACACCCCGATCTCATTGCCACTGAGCAAGCGCCAGCCACCATCTGTGGGCACGGCAGCCGCGAGTCGGTCAGCGTCAGGATCATTCGCGAGAATCAGGTGTGCATCGATTTCGGTTGCCATGTCGAGGGCAAGGTCGAGGGAGCCCGGCTCCTCGGGATTGGGGAAGGACACTGTCGGGAACAGCCCATCAGGAGCCGCTTGCTCCGGAACGAGCACGAGGCCCGTGTGGCCGGCCTGTTCAAAGAGATACTTGACACTCGCTGCTCCGACTCCGTGGATCGGGGTATAGACGATCCGCATGTCGGACTGCTGTGGATCGGGCCGGCACTTCTCCACTTCCTCCCAATACAGTCTCAACATATCCTCACTTACCGGCCGAACGGCATCCGATACTCCCTCGAAGACCCCGACCACTCTCGCAACCTGGTTTGCCGGACCAACACGGTCTATGGCGGCGGCGATGTCGCCATCGGCCGGAGGGATTATCTGTGCGGAGTTCGAGTCGTAGACCTTGTACCCATTGTCGGCGGGCGGGTTGTGGGAGGCGGTGACCACGACTGCTGCCGAGGCGTTCAGATGTTTGGCGGTGAAGGCAACAAGCGGGGTAGGCGTGTACTCCGGAAAGAACCGCACCTCGAAACCGGTTGCCGCGAGGACCCCGGCCACGTCTTCGGCAAATGTGGGGCTTGTCGGGCGGGCATCAAATCCAACTATCACAGGGCCTGGTCTTCGGTTGGCGTGCAGATAGGCGGCGAGGCCGGAAGTCGTTCGAATTACAACGGCACGGTTCATCCGGGATGGGCCAGCTCCGACCTCCCCCCTGATCCCCGCCGTCCCGAAAGTCAGGTCCCCCGAGAACCTCGCCTTGAGCTCCTCGAGGTCGCCATCGGATATGAGCCCTTCCAACTCTGCTCTGGTGGACGGGTCGGGATCTCCCGCAATCCAGGCCTCCGCCGCTCCAAGGATGTCGCTCATGTCGACAGGCCCCCTATCGGGAATTGTTCTGCCAGTTCCATGAATCCGCGCACATGTCCGACAAGTCGCGTGTCGTCTTCCAACCCAGTCCGCTGTGAGCTTTCGAGACATCGGCCCACGTAGCTGCGACGTCACCCGACCTTCGACCGACGATCTCATAGGGAATCGGCTTGCCGGACACCAACTCATATGTCTCCACGACCTCGAGGACGCTATGACCCTCCCCGGTGCCCAAGTTGTAAGTGTGGACGCCGGAATCGCCAGAATGGACGTCCAGCGCCGCCAGGTGACCGGCAGCAAGATCGACCACATGTATGAAGTCCCGCACCCCGGTGCCATCATCAGTGGGGTAGTCGCCTCCGAACACGTCCAACCTGGGAAGAGAGCCATCGGCTACTCGGGCGACGTAAGGCATCAGATTGTTGGGGACCCCGAGCGGGTCCTCACCAATCAGCCCTGATGGATGGGCCCCAACTGGATTGAAGTAGCGCAGAAGTGAAATGCTCCAGCTCGGGTTTGCCAGCTGCACATCGCGGAGGACTTGCTCCATCATGATCTTGGTCCAACCGTATGGATTGGTAGCGGTCCCGATCGGCATGTCCTCGGTGACAGGCAGGGCCTGGGGCTCCCCGTAGACCGTCGCCGACGAGCTGAAAACGAAGTTCTCCACTCCCGCGTCTACCAGCACCTCGAGCAGAGAGATTGTTCCCCCGACGTTGTTGTCGTAGTACAGCATTGGCTTCTCGACCGACTCCCCGACAGCCTTCAGCGCGGCGAAATGAATACATGCATCGAACCCTTGGCTTGCAAGAGATGCCATCCGGTCAACGTCTCTGATGTCCATCTCGTGGAATTCGGGTACGCTCCCGGTGATCTCACCCACTCTGCGAATCACCGATTTCTGAGCATTGGTCAAGTTGTCCACCACGACAGGCTCGTGCCCGGCTTCGATCAGGCTGACCACCGTATGACTACCTATGAAGCCGGCTCCCCCGGTGACCAAGACACGCATCGAGTCAGGTTAGGTGGCTGAACCGCTCAGGCTGTTGGAAGCGACAGAACGAAACAGGACATGCCTTCCGTGTGTCGGTAAGTGAGATCGCCCTCCATGAGGCGAGCGAGTTTTCTTGCGACGGAGAGTCCAAGCCCTACCGACCTCGGATGCTGCGATAGATGCGTCCCGGTCTCGAATGGTTTGAAGATCCGGTCCACTTCGGCAGGGTCGATCTGGTCGCCATTGTCACAGACTCGCAATTCGACCCGATCACCCACTGGCTCGATCCGAACGACCACTTGCTCCCCTCCGTATCGGAGCGCGTTGCTGACGAGGTTTCGCACTATCTGACGTACACGTCGCGGATCGGCATCGACTCGGGCGTCAGCTCCCCGCACTTCAATGGAAACCGGGTAGTCGACAACTTCGAGCACCCGCTCTGCGGCTTTCACCAGATCGAACTCCTGCACAGTGATCGGAACGCGACTCACGTCATCGCGGTACGCGACCAATAGATCCTCGATCAGCCAGGAGGCGTCGTCGGCTTGCCTGGCGATGAGATGGGCCATGTCCCGGCGGTCCTCATCCGAGAATGTGTCGTAGTTGTTGGCCAACTCCTCCCCCATGCCGAGAATGACTGCAATCGGGTTGCGCAGCTCATGTGACACGGTCGCGAGGAACTCGTCCTTCGCCTTCTTCATGCTCATTTTCACTGTTTGATCGATGAGAGCCCCCTCGTAATAGCGGACCACACCATTTTCGTCCTTCACAGCACGTGCGGTGTCCTGGACCCAGACCGTGGAACCGTCAGGCAATGCGAACTCAACATCGAAGTCGTAGACGATCCCGGCCTGATCGATTTCTTCGAGCCAGCGAGCGCGTTCGGCGGGATGCACGTAGACCGAAAGAACAGTGGCAAAGGCTTGCTTCGCCTCCTCGACGCTCTCAAAGCCAAGGAGATTCGCCAGCGCCTGGTTGGCCGCGAGCAAGTCCCCCTCTGGCGTTGTCCTATAGAGGGCTACGGGCATGCGACCGAACATGTCGTTCAGTTCCTCAATGCCTGACATTTCACCTCTTTTATCGGCAAATTGTGGCTGATTCTCCAGTGCCTTGCCTTCGGAGTTACGCGCTCGCCGATGTCCAGAAGCTAGCGACCACTCACTCCATCGCATATTTCAGAGGTGTATGCGAGCGAGGCCGGGGGGGAAATCTCCTCACTGGCTGGCGAATGGAAGTTCCATTTGATCGTCCGGCCGATGGAACCGGGGCACCCCATTCCAAATCAGATGATCCATGAACACCCAGGACCGGCGGTGGATCGTGCTCGGCCCCGAGCCTTGGAGCGTTGCCTTGTGGATGGGACACGGATAGCCCTTGTTGGCTTCGAAGTTGAAGCCGGGGAACTCTGGAGCGATCTCTCTCATGATGCGATCGCGGGTCACTTTCGCCAGGATTGATGCGGCGGCAATCGACAGTGACGTTCGATCACCACCGACGATCGTTTTCGCCCCACCGACGAAATCCCAATTCCCATCAACCAAGACATCGTCGGGATGGACCTTCAACGCATCGAGAGCGCGCCGGGCGGCAAGCCGCTGCGCGTCGGACATACCCAGTTCGTCGCATTCCGCCGGCGAGGCATGACCGACCGACCAACTGACACACCAATCCGCAACTCGATCGAACAAGGCCTCTCGCTCGATTTCCGTCAGCATCTTCGAATCTCTGATCTTGTAGACACGCTTGTCATGGGGGACGATCGCTGCCCCAACCGAGAGGGGCCCGGCCCACGCGCCTCGTCCGACTTCGTCGACTCCCACCACTGACGTTGATCCAGTGCCCCAGAGCTGTCGTTCGACCGCCAGACCGGGCGATGTCTGCCTGAGGCTGGGTCGGAGACGAGGGGCGGTGGCTGTGGCCATTGACTTCCAGCGTAGGAGGACGTGACGTTTTTGCCGGTATCAGCGGTGAAGCCGAAGATCGGAGCGCGGTCCTTGCGGCATTGCGGATCAGACTCGGCTTGCGTAGGAAATGCTCCGGAAGGGCCAGACCCGGCGAAGCCAACCGTTGAGGGCTTTCCAGACAATCGAATCCATCTCCGGTCGACTCTCAGTGACCCAGGAACGCACGTGAGCGTCGGAACCATCGGCTCCTGGGTAGATATACACACACCCGATGACTGCTTCGCCGTCGAGGATCGAATAGGTGAACGAATGTCGACCATCAAATTCCCTGGCGTGCATCTCCATATCAGCCATGTTCTCTTCGAGAGTCATGGGTGAGGGCCAAGATCGCCATTCCATCCCCGGAGTCGCTCTTATGTGGTCGATGCTCGAGATCCACGCTTCGTGGTCGCGCTCGTTGTGGACTGGACCGAGGGGCTCGAGATGAAATCCTGGACCTTCGAAGGTGGTCGGAACATCGAAATCCGTGGGTACGAACGGCGCTGACATGTCTGAACAATAGGATCACACAGGTCAAGATCTGTTCCCGACGTCTCGGCGGCTGTCAGTTCAGTGTGACATCTTCGGGATAGGTCGCCACTAGTGACAACGTCCCAGGTTGACGTTGAAGGACCCGACGCCACTGACCGTCCGGATTGCCAAAAGCGTCATCTGGGAAGGCATCCACAACATACCAAGAGCCGATTGCGATCTCGGCCTCGAGTTGACCTGCTCCCCAGCCGGCATATCCGGAGAAGATTCTCACCTCGGCGATGTTGTGGTGTGGAGGGTCCCGACCTAGATCGACCAAACTCAATCCCGCCAGACCGGATTCCATGCCTTGGTCTGTGTTTCCGAGACCGATGGCGACTTCGGGCTCGACCGGTCCCCCATAGTGAACAAATTCCGTAGTCGAGAGTTCGGCCCAATCCGGGAGATGGTCGGCGACCCTCGCCACCGTGCTCCTGTTGAGCACAACGCCGACACACCCATCTTCCTCATGCTGGAGCACGAGGACGACACTCCGGAAGAAATTCGGGTCGATCAGTTGCGGGGTCGCCACCAGCAACTTGCCGACGTACATCTCGGACACCATCCAATCGTGCCACAGCTCGGGCTGGTTCGGGGCTGGTTTGACTACGGTGTCTCCATGGCGCTGCCCTCGGTGCTGCTGCATGACCACCTCGACGGCGGTCTGAGGCCTTCCACCATCATCGAATTGGCCGAGGAATCGGGGTACACCGATTTGCCAGCCGGCACGGAGCCTGAGCTCGTCCAATGGTTTGACCAGTCTGAATCCGGCTCTCTGGAGAACTACCTGGAAGCCTTCGCTCACACAATCGCCCTCATGCAACGGGCCACCGCTCTAGAGCGAATTGCCTACGAAGCTGTGGTCGACCTAGCGGCCGACGGCGTCGTATATGCCGAGATTCGATTCTGCCCCGGTCTGTTCACCACGAGAGGTATGACGACGTTCGAAGTGGTGGAAACGATTTCGTCCGGGATTCGTATGGGTGAGAGGGAAACCGGATCGACCGTCCGGTTGATCGTTACGGCTCTCCGACAACGAGACAACAGCCTGACGTTGGCGCGATCGGCGATCAACTCGGGCCAGAGTGGAGTCGTTGGGTTCGATCTTGCCGGCCCGGAGGCCGGCAACCCACCAACAGACCATTTGGATGCTTTCCGTTTGATTCGTGAATCTGGTTTGCGTCTCACTGTTCACGCCGGTGAGGCAGGCGGTTCGAATGGTGTTGGGTATATCGCCGCAGCAATGGACACGTGTGGTGCGGAGCGGTTGGGCCACGGTTTGGAGATCATCAACGACTGCATGGTCGAAGACGACGAAATCGTCAAACTCGGTCGTGTTGCATCGCGGGTTCTCGATCGTCAGGTTCCGTTGGAGATGTGCCCGGCCTCCAACATCGCGACGAACCGATTGGATCCCCGTGACCATCCTTTCGGAATGCTCCATCGGGCCGGTTTCAATGTCACTTTGAACACCGACAACCGACTTATGAGCAACACATCGATGTCAGACGAGTTTGCTTTTGCAACGGAGCACCATGGGCTCGACATCACTGACCTTGCACTTATCACCAAGCGATCACTCGCTGCTGCCTTTTGCACCTACGACGAGAAGCTCGCAATTTGGGAGGCAATTGCTGCCCGGTACCGAGCCGCAGGTGTTGATGTTTCCGAAAGATGGAGATCATGAGAGCCCTGGTCAAACATCCCGACGAGAAGGGTCTCCGATTCAGTGAAGTTCCTGTTCCGAAACCCGGTGCTGATGATGTGCTCATCCGGGTGCACAGCACCGGCATATGCGGAACTGATCTCCATATCTACGAATGGGACGACTGGGCCAGGGAAACCATCCCGACGCCGATGACGGTCGGGCACGAATTCTCCGGACACATCGAAGAGCTTGGCTCCAACGTTGGAGGTTTTGTCAAAGGCGAGATGGTCAGCGCCGAAGGTCATGTCGTTTGTGGCGACTGTCGCAACTGCCTTGCAGGCCGAAGACACCTCTGTCAGGACACAAAGGGTCTAGGCGTCAATCTTCCAGGCGCGTTTGCCGACTACGTAATTGTTCCAAAATCCAACGTTTGGCGCCATGACCCGAATCTCCCACCTGAGATTGGTGCTCTCTTCGACCCTTTCGGGAATGCAGTGCACACAGCTCTCAAGTTCCCCGTCCTCGGTGAGGATGTTCTCATCACCGGTGCCGGCCCTATCGGGATGATGGCAGCCGCTGTCGTGGCGCACGCCGGCGCACGAAATACTGTGATCACTGATGTCAATCCCTTCAGGCTCCATCTCGCCGAACAAATGGGAGCGACAAGATCTGTGGACGTGAGCAAGGAACGACTCGAGGATGTGCAATTGGAGTTGGGTATGACCGAGGGCTTCGATGTCGCTCTGGAGGTATCGGGGAACCCTGCAGCGTTCAAAGACATTCTGAACAACACGATCCACGGTGCCAACGTGGCGATTCTCGGCATTCCGGCCGAGCCATTCGAGATCGACTGGCAGGTGGTTATCTTCAACATGCTGAATCTCAAGGGGATCTACGGCCGTGAGATGTTCGATACCTGGTACAAGATGAATGTGCTCATCCAGTCCGGTTTGGACATATCTCCGGTGATCACCCATCGATTCGCAGCCACCGATTATGAGGCCGCATTCCAAGCCATCCAGACTGCCGACTCGGGCAAAGTGATCCTCAACTGGGAGAGTTGAGTACCGGGAAGTCGACGAACTCGGTGACGCCGAAGCCCTTGAGAGCAAGCCGGACCAATCCTGGCATCAAGGCAAGGCCCTCTTCCGCACTGAGCTCGATGGGTAGGCCAACTGACACTTCTTCACCGCCCATCACCAGGATGGAGTGATTGGCCTTGCTGTTCTTGAGCCAGTCGACGTCTGACCCGTATGTGAGAGCGACAACGACGAGGTCGTCGTGTCTGAATGCATTCACAGGAGTCGCATAACTTTGGCCGCTTCGGCGCCCTTGATGACGGATGACTGCAAAACCTCCGAGTCGGGCTGCGAAGGGTCGGGTCAATCGGTTGGTGATCAAGCGATTGAACCGGGTGAGTCGCTTGGGGAGGGGCATCAGAGCCTGGCGTTTATCCAGTCAATGATGTCGGCAACGACCTCGGGCCCTTCGGGCTCGTTGAGAATCTCATGTCTCAGGGCCGGGTACAGCCGACGTTCGCAATCAGCCAGATCGGCAAAGAACGCCGAGGACTGGGGTGGTACCGATGGGTCGGACCCACCGTGGAGCACGAGCGTTGGCACCTGGAGTTGGTGCACCTTGAGGGTTGCCTCGTCCATTGCATCGAACATCGCTTTGCCGAACCGCATCGTGGCGTTGGTGTGCACGAGCGGGTCCGCGAAGTACCTCTCAGCAACCTCAGGGTCACGGGAGAGGTGCTCGCCCTTTATCCCCTGTGGGATCGACAACTTCGGGGCGATCTTGGCGGCGGGCCCCGCAATTGCGCGCTGCCATGCGGCACCTCCGGCGATCGCCGGGGCGGACAACACCAGCAGGTCGGGTTGGACCCGACCGTCCAGGGTGTATCCCAGGGCCAGAAGACTTCCCATCGAGTGGCCCATGAGAACGACCGGCGGTCCCTGCTCGGTGGCCCAACTCATGTGCTCCTCGAGCTGGTCGTGAAACCTCGCCCATTCATCGATGTCGACCCGCGCTCCTCCCGAGGCCCCGTGGCCGATGACATCAAAGGCGTGGACTCTGAAGCCGGCTCCTGCGAGTAGATCACCGGTCCGCTCGTAACGCCCTGAGTGCTCGGCAATGCCGTGAACGAGCACGATGATCGCCCGTGGAGCATCGGCGGGAGCCCATTCCCTGATCAACTCGGTTCCGAAGCTGGCGTTGTCTATCGAGGTCGCAACACTGGGCATAGGACTCCTTCGGTACGCACCCGATCCTAAGGCGCGCTCAGTCGAATCGGAATCTGGTCACGTCCTTTGGGAAGTCAGTCCAGGCTAGGGCCAGCCGTGGTCTCAGAACCCGAAGCCCTCCGGCGTCCGAGCCGGACCACGCCGAGGCCCCGGGCTCATATGTTGGTGAATACTTGCGTCTGAACTCGGCCGACAGCGTCTTCCCAACATCACGATCGATCGGTTTCGAGCGTGTAGATCCGCCGTAGACGATTACCGCCGACGACCCATCCTCGAGATGAAGAGCACATTCGGGGTTGAGTTCGGCATTTCGGGCATGGAGCGTCTCAGGTGAACCGTCGTACCAGAACATCTCTTTGATCCAGACTCCCCAACGGGGCACAACATGAGGACTGCCGGTCGCGCCCGTCGTTGAAAGCCAATAGTTCTGCGATTCTCGCAGACGGTCCTGGACGAATTCCCAGGAGACAAACGCGTCCGCTTGCTCGATCCCGTAGCCCTCTGGCACTACTGGTCGGTCGATCTGAGGCCGCACCATTCAGGCTCGATGAAACGGTGGTTTGGCGAGTCTCGCCGCGGTCCAACGCTCCCGGATC
>JBAVIK010000082.1:0-4113 GCA_049686815.1 Acidimicrobiia bacterium
ACCCCAGACGGTCGGTGAGTCGACCACGGGAGCAAAAACGTCAATCGTCTGAACGAGGGCGCGCCCGCCACCCAGCGTGAAAACGCCGGCATCGTCACCTGTGGCCATCCCAACCAGGAGGTTGGGATGGGTGGCGGCTGGATGATCTTGTACCGGGCTCAGGACCTGAGCCAGCTCGGCCTGGCCGAGTTTGCATCCTCAGCCAGCGCCGTGGCTGTACCCGGTGAGACGTATGTCTGTCACCTGGCCAGGTTAAGCATCGTGCGCGGTTGCACACCGCTCGGCCGTAGTTACCCTCCCTCGCTCAATGTCCGATCAACAGACCTTTCTGACCGCAGCAGCGCTCCGCAAGCTCGAAGACGAGCTCGAGCAGCTCAAGACCGCTGGGCGCCGCGAAGTCGAGGAACGGATCGCCGAGGCCAGATCGCATGGCGATCTCCGGGAGAATGCCGACTACGACGCCGCCAAGAACGATCAGGGCCTGATGGAGGCTCGGATCCGCAAGCTCGAGCACCTCGTCAGCACTGCTGAGGTTCGCGAAGTCGTCAACACCGGCAAGGTGGAGGTCGGGACGGTCGTCACGGTCGTCGACTCCGACGGTGATGAGTTGGAATACTTCGTCGCCCCGCAGGAAAACAAAGCGCCGGGCCTGCTGTTGGCGTCACCAACGAGCCCTTTGGGCGCAGCCCTGATCGGAGCCATCGCCGGCGACGATGTGTCATACGAGGCTCCGGCAGGGACGTTCACAGTAAAAGTCAAGGCGATCCGGCCCTACAGCGGTTGAACTCCGAAGTAGCCTGACCCGGTCCAAACCGTCCGGGGGCACAAGTGAGACTTCGACTCAGAAGCCCACGCCAACTAGCGCGAACATTGATTGCTGCCGCGCGACGCGATCACGAAGAGGTCGCCGACTATCTCGAGGCCCGGCCTGAGGAGTGGGAAGCCCTCGCCGAAGCAACGCCTGGAGATGCGGCCGACATCCTCGAGCAGCTGGGAGACGAGGACGCCGCGGGACTGCTCGCAGGCCTCGAACCGGCCGAAGCGGCCGAAGTCCTCGAAGAGATTGCCCCGGAGCTGGCTGCCGAGTTGGTGGAGGACTTTCCCCTCTCCGACCTCGCCGCCGCCCTCAACGAGATGCCTTCAGAGGCGGCAGCCGACCTCGTTGGCGAACTGGACGACGAGGTCGCTCGCGACGTCCTGGCAGCAATGTCGGACGACGCCGCACGCGGCGTGAGGAGCCTCCTCGAGTACCCGGCGGACAGCGCGGGTGGCCTGATGACCACCGAGATCGCCTCATTGCCTCTCGGCCTGACCACCGGTGAGGCAACGGAACGCATCCGCCAACTGCATGACGCGTACGAAGACCTCAGCTACGTGTATGTGGTCGACGACACCCAGCATTTGAAGGGCGTTCTCTCGTTCCGAGACCTTGTCTTCAGACGACCCGGAGCACCCTTGGCCGACGTGATGATTGAGTCGGTTTCGGTTCCAGCTCTCGCCGATCGCGAGGAGGTTGCCGCACTTTGTCAGCGGTATCACCTCTTGGGCATACCGGTCACCGACGACGACGGTCGCCTGCTGGGAATGGTCACTACCGATGCCGTGATCGAGGCAATCCAGGACGAGGCAACTGAAGACTTCGCCGCGGCAGTCGGCGCGGGTGTCGCCGAGACCGTCTACTCCGACGTCAAGGACTCGTTCCGAATGCGATCACCTTGGCTGGTCCTGAACTTGTTTCTAGCCCTGATCGTGACATTCATCATCGAGACACAAACCGGAATCATCTCCGAAGAACCAGTTCTTGCTGCTTTGATGCCGTTGGTCGCATTGTTGGGGGGCAACGGTGGCAATCAGAGCCTCGCTGTGATGATTCGTTCGCTGGCAACTGATGACGTCCCGCGGGCCCAGGTTCCCGGAATACTGGGCAGACAGGCCGCTGTCGGAGCCCTCAACGGGATGCTCCTCGCAGTGATCTCCGCCTCACTCACCTTCTTCTTTCTGACCGTCGGCCCCTTCGAGAGCGAATCTCAGGCTCTTCCGGTCGCCACTGTCGTTGCCATCGCCGCCTTGGCCAACCTGACGATCGCCACGGTTGCAGGAGCCGGCTTTCCTCTGATCCTCCGGAGGCTCGGGCTCGATCCCGCTCTTGCGTCGTCGATATTTGTCACGCTGCTGACCGACATCGTCGGTTTTGGCGGGTTCCTCCTCATCGCATCAGCTCTGCTCTGAGCAGGTAGTCATCAACTCCCGATGACGTATTCGCCAAATTCCTCGAACGGGCCTTGATACCGGATCGTGTCACCGTTGACCAGGCTTACAAAATGGTGGTCGACGATTAGCTGCTGCTGTTCGGCGGTCCGCTGGTCCTCAGGAATAGCGAACACCTCGATCGCCTCCGCGTCGTCGAAGACCTCGACCCCCCATATGTCTTCATCTCCCTCCTTCAAGTTCCCAATGAAGTTCTCCAGGTCGACGTCGGTGTACGCACCGGGCGGGATCAGTATGAACAGGGTCTCACCGTCGTCACCCGAGACACGCACCATCACGTCATAACTACCGACCCTCTCCCCGACCAGGGTTGTGGCTGTTTGTGAGCCATCGCCACCGCCGTTTGCGGTGGTCGTGGTTTCAGCGTTAGGTGGCGTCACAGTGGTACCGGTGACCAGAGACGAGGTCGTTGACAGCTCCGCCGCACCGTCATCGCAGGCCACAGCGACGAGTCCGAGAACTGCAACGAGGATGACGGTCTTTCCAAACTTCATATGCCCTCAACGTACCTTCGACTTGCTGAGGTTCCCGGTTTGCTCAACCAACCAACGACCGGAAGGACTCGGCGAGAGCGGCGGTGACCGGGCCGGGTTCCATACGCAAGCCACCGATCTCAACGACGGACTGGACCTCGCGGATGGTCGAGAATGCCATCATCTCTGTCGCCTCGTTCAGCCTGGGAACGATCCATTTGCCTTCCACGACGTGGAAATTGAGTCTCGAGGCCTCTCTGAGAACCACACGCCTGGTGATCGAGTCGAGAATCCCCATATCGAGGCCGGGCGTCTCGATGACTCCATCGATCACCCAGGCGACCGAAAACGTCGGGCCCTCGAGCACCACACCGTCGGTGGTGACCAGGAGGGCGTCATCGAATCCCTCGGATCGTGCTCGGCGGGTTGCAGATAGGTTGGGCGCGTAAGACGTGAGCTTGGCTCCGGCGAGTTCCCAATCCACACCGGCGGCGTGCCAAGGCGCCTCGACGACCCCCAACCGTGTTACCGGCCCCTCCCGGGACCATGATTGACCAAACACGATGACGTTGGGAGCGCCATCCACACCGGGCACACTCGATCCACGAGTGACCACCACCCGCACTGCGCAGTCTTCCAGTTTGCCGGCGGTCTCCTGGATCCACTTTGCCAGATCGGAAGTCGGCGGAAGGGTAATCTCCAGGGCTTCGGCGCTCGACTGCAGCCGTTCCAGATGCTCATCGAGTGCGAACACTTGGCCGCCGTAGGACTTGAGGACCTCAAAGCAGCCGTCTCCCCTTAGGACCGTGGAGTCTGTAACTGCGATCTTTCCGTCACTGACGATCCCGTTGACGAGAACTTCGGTGATCATCTCTCGGCCACACCGTATGCATTCGTGATCGGAAGACGCCTGTCCTTTCCGAAGGCCTTGGTTGTGACCTTCACCCCAGGTGCTGCCTGGCGCCGCTTGTATTCGTTCCTGTCAACCATGGCGGCAATCTGCTCGACGATTGTGCGGTCGTATCCGGCCTCGACGATGGCGGCGATCCCGAGATCCCGTTCCACATATCTCTCGAGGATCGCATCGAGCACTTCGTACGGCGGAAGCGAATCGGAGTCCTTTTGGTCGGGTCTGAGCTCTGCAGAAGGCGGCTTGTCGATGGTGTGTTGCGGGATCACCTCCCCGGCCTTGTTGCGCCACCGCGCCAGCTCGTAGACAAGTGTCTTGAAGACGTCTTTCAAAACCGCGTAACCACCAACCATGTCACCGTAGAGAGTCGCATAGCCGGCAGCCATCTCGGACTTGTTTCCGGTCGCCACGACCATGGGCCCGAACTTGTTGGATATGGCCATCAACGTGGCCCCGCGCGAC
>JBAVIK010000083.1:0-2403 GCA_049686815.1 Acidimicrobiia bacterium
GCTGTCAGACTCCGGTGTCGGAAGACACCAGCATGTGATCATCGGTCAAGGGGAGATCGGCAAAGTGCTGAATGCTTCGCCGGAAGAGCACCGCGCCGTCATCGAAGAAGCGGCAGGCATCCTCAAACACCGCCGTCGCAAGGAGCGGAGCGAACGCCGTCTGGAGCGCACCGACGAGGACATGATCCGCTTGCAGGATCTTCTCGGCGAGATCGGCCGTCAGATGCGTCCCCTACGACGTCAAGCCAGAGCGGCAGAACGCTACGACGGGCTCAAAGGTGAAGTCGTCTCCCTGCGGCTCTATTTGGGCGGAGTGGCTCTGACCGAACATGACCGGGACATGGCAAAACTGAGCTCTGAGAGGGCGGCGCTCCTCGAACAGAGCGAACACGACCAGGTTCGGGTTGGCGAGTTGTCAGAGCAGTTGTCGGTGTTGACTGAGTCTGCCAGTCGTGTCGGCACCGAATTAGAGCGCGATACGTCAGCGGCGGCACTTCTGGAGACCACCAGTGAGAGACTCCGTCGGATCGCATCGGTGTCGCTCGAGCGGTCCCGGGCTGTTTCGGGCCGCCGCGATGCTGCCGGTGAAAGACGTGCGGATCACGTCGACGAGGCCGGTGAGATCGAGACCAGGCTGGAATCGATAGTCGGAGAGCGTCAGGAGACTGAGACACACGTTCAAAAGTCAGAAACGCGGTTTAGGGCCCTCGAAGACGAAGAGCGGTCCGTGACGACGCAAAACTCGCTCTCGCCGGAGGGGGCGTTGGCCGCAGTGAGAGGTGAGTTGAGTGCTATCGAGGCTTCCCTTGCTCGCGATGAAAGGGAGAGTCAGACGATCTCACACCGCCTGGAGATACTCGACGGTCAGCGACGGGATGAGATGGATGAGGTACATCGAATCAATGACGAGATTCGCAAAACCGACGAGGGTCTTGCAGGTTTACAAAAGGCCTATGACAAGGCCGCACTCAAGAGCCACGCCGATCAGGGCGCGTGGGCGGACGCAGAACAGTCTCTCAGCTCAGCCCGTCTCGAGGTTGCATCGGCGACCGCGAGGTTGGAAGCGATCACAGCTGCAATGCAGGGTCGATATGACCAAGAGGCACGACGAGTGGTTGAGGATGCTCCTGGAGCCATCGGAACCTTGACATCGAGTCTCGACATCCCGGAGGGCATGGAGGCCGCGGTTGACGCAGCGCTGGGCCGATGGGTCGACTCAATAGCGTTTGATGCCGCCGATTCGGTCCGGGACGTGGTCGAGCTGGTAAAGCGGGGAGGCGGCGGTTCGGTACCTGTGGTTTCCGCGATGTCGGAAGGATTGGCTCCGGCAAGAGAGGCCGCCGAGTCTCTGGGCGTCGAGGCACTCATCGATCGACTCGGACGACAAGCTCATGCCGGTCTGGCGGCGCGGCTCCTCGGGGACGTGGTTCTCGTAGAGGGGTGGGTGACGGGGTGGGACCTGGTGGCCCGACACCCCGCGTTGCGCGCCGTTACTCCAGAGGGCGACCTCATCTCGGTGAGCGGTGTCTTGATCGCCAGCCCCGATGGTGCTGGTCCAGCAATGATGGAAAGTGCCGAGGTCGCTCTTGAACGTGCTGTTACCGCATTGGCGAGAGCAGAGTCTATTCACACGGCGGCCAAGAGAGATTTTGACAACAGCCGTGAGTTGGAGCGGCGGTCCCTGGAGGACGTCGAGAAAGCTGAGGCCGCCCTGGCCGGTAGGTCTGAAGCGATGAGCCGGCTCCAGCAGTCTGTTGACGCCATCAGGGACGAACACGCGAGATTGACCGAACGGATTGACTCTCTTGCCGAGGCCTCGTCGGTTTCCAACAGCCAAGCCGAGGCTCTTCACAATCGTCTTGCTTCTTTGGCGGGCGAGGAGGCTGAAAGGATGAAGGTGTGGGAGGAGCTGGAGTCGCAGCGAATTCAGCTGGCCGCGGAGAAAGAGCTGGCGAGGGCCGAATGGCACGACGCCGCGGCCAAGCATCGTGCCGTGGTGGAGGAAGAGCGTCTCCTCGTTGATCGCCTCAGACGTGTGCGCGCCGACCTGGAGCGTCTTGATTCAGGTGAGACGTCGAACGCGGATCCCGATGCCCTTAGATGGATTGAGGCAATTGCCAGGCGGGCTGTGGCGACTCTCGAGAGACGGATCGGTGAGCTTCGCGACCGGCAGGCACACTTGAGGTCTCAGAACGGCGACCTTCTCGGAGAGTTGGAGAAGACCCGCGCAGAGCACGACAGTCTGAGGGCATCAATTCTCGCTTCTCGCGATCGCACATCCGAAATCGATATCAAACTCACCGAACTCCGGATGACACGAGAGTCAGTCGTCGAATCGATTCGTCGCGATGCGGATGCCGATGTCGACGCGGCGATTGGGGCACCTCGACCCCCCCTACCTGA
>JBAVIK010000084.1:0-2342 GCA_049686815.1 Acidimicrobiia bacterium
GATCTCGTGACCGGCCAACTTGGGTCCCAACTCGAGGACGATCTTTTGTGCTCCACGTTTGCCAACTCCGGGAGCGAGCGTCAGAGCGTCTGGGTCTTCGGTCACGATGGCGCGGACGATCTCTTCAGCCGGAATTGCGCCCAGCATCGCCATGCCCACCTTGGGCCCGACGCCGCTGGCTCCGATGAGCACTCTGAACAGTTCACGATCCGATTCGGTCCCGAACCCGTAAAGACGCAATTCGTCCTCGCGAACGTGGGTGTGAGTGTGGATCACCACTTCTTCGCCGATGCCGGGGAGGGCCGCGACCTCTCGTGGCGTCATTGTCGCTTCGTATCCGACACCGTTGACGTCGATGGTCACAGTTGCCTCCCGCTGCGAGACCAACATGCCGCGGAGACGCCCGATCATCGACTCACCTGGATTGGCGACACTCGCATGTGGCAGATGGCAATGGCCAGTGCGTCGGCGGCATCAGCAGGTTTGGGAGCGGTTTCGAGTTGAAGAAGACGAGCGACCATTGTCTGCACCTGCTTCTTATTAGCTGAACCGTCACCGGTTACTGCAGATTTGATTGCCGTGGGGACATACTCATAAACCGGGAGTGATGCTTCAGCTGCAACCAACAACGCCACGCCTGAGGCTCGCCCAACTGAGATCGCGGTTTGGAGGTTGCGGTTGGTGAAGATCGTCTCGATGGCGATCACGTCGGGTCTTGCGTCACTGACCACCTGGGAAAGCCCCCTATGCAGAACCGCCAGACGCTCTGGAGTTTGCATGTCCGTTTCGGTTCGGATTACACCGGCAAGCACCGCCCTTGGGGGGTGGGGACCTTCGATCATCCCATAGCCAGTCACCGATAGACCGGGATCGATACCCAAGACGAACATATGTTCTATGACAGTAGTACGAGGAGCGAATGTTTCAGGGTCTTCAAGGCTGGTCTTGGTCGGCGGCGTCTGCCGCTAGATAGGTCGGTCACTCCCAACCAACTGTTCCACCCTGGTGTGTAGGGGTTCTCTCGGTCTCGGATACAGCGACCAGTCCGACTTCCTGAATTCAAAGCACCCCAGATCACTCACAGTGATGTGCCAATGCTGGACGTGAACGAACCGGTGGTGTGATCCACAAAGGAGGATCAGATTGTGCAGATCCGTTGGACCACCCTGAGACCAATGAACGACATGGTGCACATTGAGCCATGTTCGATTGTGACAACCAGGGAACCTGCATTGATGCCCATCCCGATCTGCGACCAGTCGTCGTAGCCAGCCCGGAACGTTCCGGCTATTGCGACCGATACCGACGACGCGCACACCATCGGTTACGACGGATTGGAGCACACAGTCGCACGAAAGCATTCGTGCCGTCTCGTTTGGCACCAATGCTCCGGTAGAGAACTCGGTCACACCTGATTCTTCATCGAGGAGGGAGTCGAAGTCGGCATTGACCGTGACCTGTGGAGGTGTACCCGATGATTGATCACCGGTTGTGGCCACGATCTCGACCAATGCATCGGCTGAGCGGGTGACCATAGGGTCGAAGAGACCTGTCGAGGGATTGGGGCCGATCCGATCCAACCTCTCGTCTATAGCTCGATCGAACAGCGCACCTTCAACCGCTGGCAGGTTGCCGTGGAACTTCAACTCGGATTCGTCGAGGTTCCATTGGCGAACCAGTCGCCGCCGCTCCCAGACCGTCCGCTCATCGTCGGCTGACGGTGGGTTGGCATGTCGGGCCATCCGGTCCAATTGGGCATTGTTGAGTCGTGAGGCCTCGTTCAACACTTCGATTTCTGTCTCCGCTGTGGCGATCCGGGAGATCGCATCGACCTCATCGAGACTGACTTGACCTGCGCAGAACCGACTTGTGAGGATCGGAAGATCGTCAAGACGCCGAGCAACCCGGACAAGTTTCGCTGCGGTCTCCGTTCTGAGTCTCAGTCGCACTGAGACCCATTCTGAGAGCGTGCGGGCTCCGTCTCTCATCCAAGTCTGGGAGCTGTCCGCTGTCTGGATCAGACGACAAATCTCTGCATGGGACGCAGCGTTGAGCCCCCCAAAATGATCGAAACCCCGGTCGATCTCATCCGGCGTGGCATGAGACCAATCCATGGTTGACATTGAACAACCGCACTGGGACAGATTTCCCATCGAAACGACAAATCAACGGAAAATTCGGGGAACTCTGCGACCGCTATTGGGGTAGTGCCCGCACCGGTCAGTCACCGGGCAGGACATAGCTGCTGGTGGCATGGGCTACGAGACGGTCGGGATTGCCGTCCATGTACAAATCAACCGAACCGTAAACGACGCGGCGACCGACTTTCAGCAGTTCAGCCG
>JBAVIK010000085.1:0-7832 GCA_049686815.1 Acidimicrobiia bacterium
AGCTGACTGATGCCAACGTTGGTCGGATCTGGGAATGAGATGAGATAGGCGCCACCGACCGCAAACAGGAAATACCAGCCATAACGGGGCAGAAGACGCTCTCCGAGAAGAAGGTAGGCACCGAGCACAGCGACCACGGGCTGAATCTTCTGGATCAGCAGTGGCGTGGTTGGGTCGCCATACGTGAAGGCTTGAGTGAACAAGATCGTGGCTACCGCCGAAGCCCCGACACCAACGAAGAGCAACGCAGTGATGTCTTTGCCGTCGAGATGAGGTCGATTGCGGAAGAACTTGATCAAGAGAGGAAGCGTGATGGCCACCAATATCATGTGCTCCCAGAACACCACCACGGGTGCGGGCAACTCGAGGGCCAGTTTCAACCGGAACAGACCGTCGGTGCCCCACAAAGCGGCTCCCACTGCCACCAGCAGGAACCCGTAGCCAAGTCGTTTCATCTGGTACCCAATCTCATGAGATGCCGGAGGATCCGGCGCCCGTAACACCACCATCAACCGGCACGATGGCCCCTGTCATCCAAGAAGATGCGTCCGATCCCAGAAAGACGATCAGACGGGCAACATCCTCAGGCTCACCGACCCGGCCCAAGGGGTGCATTCGAGCGGTTTGCTCCTCGTCGACCAGCAGGGCCCCGGCAAGTCTCGTCTTCACCACTGCGGGTGCCACCGCATTCACCCGGATCTTGGGCGCCAGCTCGAGGGCCAGTTGTCTTGTCATATGGATCAGGCCGGACTTCGAGATGTTGTATGCCCCCATGAAAGGACTGGGGCGGATTCCTGCGATGGAGGCGACGTTGACCACTGCACCGCCGTGTTCCTCCATCCATGCCTCGTAGGCGGCTCGGACCCAAAGCAAGGGGGCGCGCATATTGACCGACCACGTCTTGTCCAGAGCCCCCAGGTCGACCTCCATGAGCATTCCGGCCGCCGGATTCGTGCCCGCGTTGTTGACGAGGATGTCACACGACCCGAAACGGTCAATAGTCGCCCTGACCGCCTCATGTGCGGCGTCCTCGTCATCTGCACGTGCCGCTAAGGCGAGGATCTTTCCCTCGGCAACGCCGGCACTCACCAATTCGGATTTGGCTGCCTCGATGTTCTCGGCCTTGCGCGAAGTGACGGCAACACCGGCGGCTCCGCTATTGGCGAACTCGAGTGCAGTGGCGAAACCGATGCCACGACTTCCGCCAGTCACCAGTGCAACTTTTCCTTCTACGAGGACTTCCATGAATCTCCTAGCCGCAGGGCGGGGAACTTAAGCACCAACGCTCACTGACCGCCGCGCTTGACGCCGCCGTATTTCATCCGCGTGTCGGACATTGCAGCGACATCTCCCTCATCGACTGTGATTCCTGCGTCCACGATCTCTCCGGCAAAGAGGGTGTGCGTTCCGAAATCGATCGACTGCCGTAGTGCACATTCCATCCACGCGATCGCCTCTTCGAAGATGGGAGCCCCGGTCACCCCGGCCCTGACGGCACGACCGTTCAGGGTGTCGCCCTCCCGGGTCGCCGGCTTGGAGAACTTCACGAACACCCTCGTGTCCTCCGGAGACCACAGGTTCACCGTGAACGATCCGCCCTGGCTTATCAGCTTATGGGTGACGGACTTGTTGTCGATTCCGACGCCGATCACAACAGGCTCCATGCTCAGCTGAGTTATCCAGCTAGCGGTCATCCCGTTCCACTCGTCACCCGAGGCGGAGCCAATCAATGCAAGCGCATTGGGAATCTTCCAGGTCACCTTGTTGATCAATTCGGGGTCCACGTCTTCTCCACACAAGCGAATACGAAACCCTAATGTTCTGTTGGTGCGGATCCTCATTGCCACGACAGGGGTGCTGCCCGCTGCACCGGTCGCTGACTTCTGCAAACAACTGATCGGCAACGACGACTCCGTCGCTGTGATGACAGTTGTACGTGTTCCCAGATCGTTCCTCGAGTCGCTCGACGACGATATGAGACGGTCCTTTCTCGACGACGCACTGGACGAGTCCGAAGCGGCCGAGGAGAAGGCCGCGCTATATCTCGAGGAGCGTGGTCGAAGGGCCGTCGACCCGATATGCGCTGCGCTGGCGGCCGTTGAGATCAACTGTGACATTCGCTTTGTCGAAGGTGACGACCCCGCAGAGGCCATCATCAAGACTGCCGAAGACACTCATGCGGAAATGGTCATCATGGGCGCCACGCGACGTCTGTTCACCGAAGAAGCGTGGCGTAGCGTGTCGGCGCGTGTGATGGTCAATTCCCATCTTCCGGTGCTTTTGGTTCCAGGGTCGAAAATCGAAGACACCATGGAGATGCCCGTAATCGAGCTCTGACGAACGCCCTCCCAGGAATCTGTCACACCCGGCTCATAACTTGAGAACCATGAGCATCACAATTTCGCAAACCTGCGAGCACAAGCCGGTTTGGGTTGGGCGGATAGCCGTCTCGGCTTGTGAGGACTGCGCCCGCGTCGATTGGATGTCGAGCACGGGCCCGGTCGACCCGGCCGAGGCAATCGCCGCATTGTTCGGGAATTTCGACCTGGTCGGGCCACTCGACGCACTGGGGGCACCGGCCCGCAAAGTCCTTGCCTACGTGCCGCCTTCCGCCAGGAAACGGAAGAACCTCGACGCCCTACCCAAGCGGGTTTGGCTCAAGGCGGGCCCACGATTGTGGATGTCACACGACGGAGACACCCTCCTCTTGGCCACGACGCAACCGCTGTTGTTTGAGAATCTGACCCGTGGTGCGTAGCCGTCAGCACAAAACCGCTGCACCGCACCACCAGTCGGGGCATTAGACGTCGCGCTAGACGTAGCGTTAGACGTCGACCCGCTCGAATTGGGTCTTGTACAACTCGGCGTAGAGCCCACCAGCCGCCATGAGATCGTTGTGGTCACCTCGCTCAACGATTCTGCCTTCGTCGAGCACCAGTATTTGATCGGCTTTGCGAACCGTCGACAATCGGTGTGCGATGACAATCGACGTCCTCCCTTCGAGGAGAACCTCCAACGCCTCTTGGATCAGCGCCTCAGAGCGAGAATCGAGATGAGATGTCGCCTCGTCGAGGATCAGCACCCGCGGATCTTTGAGCAGGACCCTTGCGATCGCCATGCGCTGCTTCTCACCCCCTGACAACCGGTATCCGCGCTCACCCACCACCGTCTCATAGCCGTCAGGCAGCTTCTCGATCATCTCGTGGATGTTGGCGGCCCGAGCCGCATCGATCAGCTGATCCGTGGTCGACTCCGGCAAGGCGTACCGAAGATTGGCAGCGATGGTGTCATGGAAAAGGTATGTCTCCTGAGTAACCACACCGACCGTGGCAGCCAACTCATGCAGATCGACCTTGCGAACGTCTATCCCATCGATGAGGACAGCACCATCACTCACGTCATACAACCTGGGAACGAGGTATGAGATGGTCGTCTTCCCGGCACCCGACGGCCCAACCAGTGCGACCAGTGACCCGGGCTCGGCAACAAAGCTGACGTCTTCGAGAGCCCACTCGCGGCTGGAGGCCTGACCCACTGCGGCAACGTCGTCGGCCGTAGCGTGCCAGCTGAATCGTTTGATCGCCTCGAGACCCTCCGGCTCATCCGACTGATATCGAAATGAAACGTCTGATAGCTCCACTCGCCCGCGTGCCGGGGACAGGGCCAGCGGCTCATCGGGTGCAGGTATATCAGTCTCGAGGTCGAGGACTTCGAACACCCTTTCAAACGAGACGAGTGATGTGGCGAACTCCACCCGCGAGTTCGAGATCGCCGACAAAGGCCCATAGAGCTGAGTGAGCAACGCGGAAAACATCACAATGGTCCCGAGAGTCAGTTGATCGTTGATGACCATGAGACCGCCAACCCAGAAGACAGCTGCCGTGCCCACTGCCGATACCAAACCCAGGGCTGCAAAGAACCCACGTCCGATCATGGCTCGACGCACCCCGTAGTCGCGCACCAGGGACGCCTGTTGCGAGAACTTCTCCTGCTCCTCGTCCCAGCGCCCGAAGAGCCGTACCAACAGGGCTCCAGAGACGTTGAAACTCTCCTGGAGAATCCCCGACATCTTGGCTTCATGCTCCATCTGTTGTGTGGTAACTCGACGCAGCACCTTGGCTACTCGCCGTGCCGGGAGGACGAACAGAGGCAAGGCGGCTACAGCAAGAAGTGTGAGGGCCCAATTGGCCCGAACCATGACAACCAGAATCACGACTACAGAAATGACATTGGACACGATTGAAACGAACGTTCCGGTGATGGCCTGTTGAGACCCGACGACATCCGAGTTGAGCCGATTCATCAACTCACCGGTCTTGGTCGCAGTGAAGAAACGAAGACTCATCTTTTGCAGATGGGCAAAGAGCTGTTGGCGGAGATCGAAGATGATCCCTTCCCCCACCCGCGACGAGAAATACCGCTGGACGACACCGACCAATGCGTTGACCAGTGGGACGAGGATCATCCCTAGACCGAGCACAGTGAGCAACTGAATGTTCTTCTCTGGAATCGCTTCATCCACCAGCGACCGGATGAGAAGCGCCGGCACAACTGAGAGGGTGGAGATCACCACAATCGTCGCCAGGATGCTGAGGAGACCTGTCTTGTAGGGGCGTCCATAGCTCCAGACGCGTCGAAGCAAATCTCGATCTATGTCAGGTCGGTCTTGCTCCTCGTCGTACTTGAGATAGCTCCACCAGCCACCGGAGTGAAAAATGTCCGCTCTCCTGCTTGGTGAGTTGAGCCTAGGAAGAGTCAGGTACTAGATCAGCGAGCAATACCGACGACTCAGGCATTCTGGTGAGACCGCCGACAGGAACAAATGACCTACCGAACAAC
The DNA here is from genome assembly GCA_049686815.1 of Acidimicrobiia bacterium. Classification (GTDB taxonomy): domain Bacteria; phylum Actinomycetota; class Acidimicrobiia; order Spongiisociales; family ZC4RG35; genus JBAVIK01. The sequence continues at coordinate 4,840 of JBAVIK010000085.1, forward strand.
TCATATCTGTATATGTCCTCGAACCAAACCAGCGTCACACCTTGGGGCGAGGACAACATCCACACCGGTCTTCCCGAGACCTGGAGGATCTCACAGCCCTCCGTCGTGTTTTCGGCGAATCGGGCACAGGATGCCTCGTCACCCGCGATCGAGATCTCCGTTGCCGACTCAGGGTCGGTAGCCACCCGCAAGATCGCCATCTGGGCTACTGATCTGGACCGGGTATATGGCTCCGCCGACCAAATCCCAAAGGCCGCGCTCGGATCGTCGGACAACAGCCCGGTGCTCTCGATTACGAGTTGTGAAGAGACCCAACCCGCTCCCCATGGGACCAGAGACGGAAACCGGATGCCGGGGAGAGCTGCAGCTATCTCGGACCGGCTGGCTTGAATGAAGCGATCACCCTCTCGGCGGGCGAAGACCTCACTGACGAGCGCTGCCGGGTCGGCGAGATTCTCAGTGACGATGTCATCGTTCGACCAGACCAACGTTTCGCTCGACGCGATCTCGGGCACAGTGACGACAACCGCGGTGGTGGTGACCACTTCTGGCTCGTTTATCCAATTCGAGCTTCGCTCACCAAACGAGCCAAGAGGGGCCTCTCCGCACGCCGAGAGGCCCACCGCCATGGCGAGGAGAACGATCAATCGAATCATTGAGCGTGACAAGAATGTTTCCTTTTGGCCCGCATCATGTACCAAACGCATGTCCGACCCCTCGGCGTTCCTCGAGGTCTTATCCGCTGTCGAACATTCTCCCCTACTTATCCTGAACACCGTGAATCAGTTCACATTTGTTGACGAGGGGTTTTCCGGAGCGCCGGCGATGGACATAGCGGTTAGCCACGCCATCCTCTCGGCCGTCTCACGTGGTGAGCTGGGCGGTGTCTTCCGACTCCATGTGCCGCAGCCCGTAGTTGCTTTCGGGCGCGCTGACCGGATCATGGCGGGTTATCCCGAAGCAATCCGTGCCGCCGAAGCCCACGGATATGCGGCCGTTGAACGCCTCGCTGGTGGGCGGGCAGCGGTTTTTCATCAATCCACGCTTGCATTCTCGTGGGCTGTTCCCGACCCCGAGCCACGTGCGGGTATCCGGGATAGGTTCGAACTGATATCGACGCTGATGGCCGAAGCATTTGGATCACTGGGACTCGACGCCCATGTCGGCCCGATCCCAGGCGAGTACTGCTACGGGGACTACTCGGTGAATGTCGCCGGTCTCGTCAAGGTGATGGGAGTCGGTCAGCGGCTGGTACGCGGTGCGGCCCACGTTGGCGGGGTCGTTGTCGTAGACGAGGGTTGGCGCATTCGCGACGTCCTGATCCCCATATACAGATCCCTGGCACTCGATTGGGATCCGAGAACGGCCGGCGCGTTGGCGGACCGCGCTCCGGGCCTGACGATCGAGACGGCGACCAGTGCGATCATCGCGGCGGCCGCGACAAGGATCGACCTTGTCGAAGGTTCGATTCCACAATCGGTGATCGCAGATGCGGCAAACATGATCGACGACCACCTACCGAAAGTGGCTTGATGAAACTTCTTGTCCTCAACGGTCCCAACCTCAATCTGCTGGGAACACGTGAACCTGACATCTATGGCGCTCAGACACTCGAGGAGTTGGAGCGACAACTCGTGATGTGGGGGGAAAAGATGGGGGCGCAAGTCGAAGCGATTCAGAGCAACCACGAAGGCGTCATCATCGACAATCTTCAACGTGGCGACGTGGACGGGATCGTTCTCAACGCCGCTGCCTATACCCACACATCGCGTGCGCTGGCTGACACGATCAAAGCGATATCGACACCCGTCGTGGAAGTTCATATCTCGAACGTGAAGGAGCGGGAGTCCTGGAGGTCTGTCTCTTTCCTCGAAGAGGTTTGCGAATTCTCGATCTTCGGCAGGGGATCGATCGGATACCGGGACGCCCTCCGCCACCTCGTCAATCGAGCCGAGGTCGCCTTCGAAACGATTTCCTACGGGGCCGGGAAAGACAACGTCGGCGAGATTCGAGTCTCCGGAGACACTCTCGTCGTACTGGTTCATGGTGGTTTCTGGCGGCGGGAGTGGGCTCGTGACACGACCGAGAGTGCCGCGGTCGACCTGACCAAGAGGGGCATGACGACATGGAACATCGAATATCGCAGACTCGGCGACGGGGGTGGATGGCCAGATTCACCCAACGACGTTTTAGAAGCACTCGACCACATCCCCGAATTGGGCGTGAAGCCCCGTCGGGTCGTCGTCGTTGGGCACTCCGCCGGTGGCAACATGGCGATGTGGGCGGCCCAGAGGTCAATGACTCCGATCGACGAAGTGATCGCACTCGCACCGCTGGTCGATCTCGAACGTCATGCGCGATCGCAGATGTATGGAGCATTCGAGGCCCAACAGCTCCTCGATCAGGGGGCCCCACCACGTGTCGAGCCCGGTGACGTGAGGACATTCTTGATACACGGCGAAACCGACAGCCACGTACCGATCGGCCATTCGGCCGATCTCGCCCGTGACCGGAGGCTGGAATTGTTGACCACGGCCACCGGGCACTTTGAGCTGCTCGACCCGAGCAGAGAGCATTGGGACCAGTTGGTCGCCGAGGTGATCGGCTGATCGAAGCTTGAGCCACGATCTGGACCCCAATCTGTGGATTTCGGATCGCATACATTTCCACAATTCGGTAGGATTTCAGGTCCTATTGAGACGGGTGCTGGCCCGTCGTGGAGTCGCCTTACATGCGTTCAAGACGTTTCTCATATGTCGTCGGGGGGACGGCCGTTGCGTTGCTAGCCATCGCGGGTTTCGCCGCGTTCGGGAGTCCCGATCCGACGACGCAGGAGATCCGCGTCGAGGCCGCCGCTGCGTCGATGGGACACACCACTGGAGCGTATGCGGGGGTTGCCTTTGCCTTTCTGACTGCAGGCGGCGATGACGGGGCAACGACAGGTCAGGGACTTACTCCGCCCCAACCCGATCCGCTTGCCACAGCCGTCAACC
>JBAVIK010000086.1:0-6260 GCA_049686815.1 Acidimicrobiia bacterium
GACCCAGGCATCGGCCCCGACCGCATCCGCCCAGATCCCGTCTCGGCCGAAAGCCGCACCTCCAACGACCACCGGCACACCAACCGCATGTGCAGCATTTATGACTGAATGGGCACCGGGAAGATGACCGGTCATCGCGGCGGAGAGAACAATCACATCCGGTCGATCGATCTCGAGATACTCCTGAAAGTCAACTCCGGGCACATTCGCCCCGAGGAACGTCGTGCGGTAGCCGAGGAACAGCAACTCGGCAGCGACGGCTCTCGCCGGAAGTGAGTGATCGTCACCCTCGGCAGTAACAACCGCGACCGACGATCCTTCGCGTGGCTGGTCGAGCATGCCTGCGAGAAGTGCGATCACGGTTTCGATGGCTGCAGTTGCGGCATGCTCCTCGGTGATGAGATAGTCGGCCTGTTCCCATCTCTTGCCCAATTCCCGCTCGGTCGCAAGCAGATAGTCGAACAAGACCGAGTCGAAGGGGACACCCTCATCCATGAGGTTCGAGGCGATCCGATAAAGCCCACCCGCGTCTCCAGCGAGGGCGGCCGATGTCAGGGCCATTTCGATCTCGGAGAATCCTGGTGCAGTCATGGATAGCGTCCCTAGCGAGACGGATCCCGAGGCTAGCGGCCAATCTCACCCAATATTCGCCGACTCGCCAGACAAATACCCAGGTCAGATTCATCTGGATGCGATCGCGGCTCCGAAACAGTAAGACGTATCGAAGTCAGAGGCGCATGCCGACAACAACCCTTGCCACAAAAGAACCCGTAGTGTCTTTGCTTGACGTGGCCCCAAATCGACTCAACGAGCCCAACCGAGACGACGCCAAACTGGCTGCCGACATCGCGGGCGGCGACCGCGCCTCGCTGGAAACGGCCTTCAACCTGTACAGCGGGGCCATCAAATCGCTGGCGATGCGTGTACTCAGGAACGAGACCCTTGCTGAAGATGTCGTCCAGGATGTGTTCGTCGCCTTCTGGAAGGCCCCAGAGAAGTACGACTCGAGCCGAGGCACTCTCCGCACGTTTCTCCTCACACTCGCTCACCGCCGGGCCGTCGACACCGTTCGTTCCGAGGAGGCTCGTTTTCGTCGTGAGGAGAAGGTTCCAGAGGACGTCCAACCCGACATCGACGAACAGGTTTGGACAAGAGCATTGTCCCAGTCGGTAAGAGAAGCTCTCGAGGGTTTGAGTGCCGATGAACGAGAGGCCATAACTCTGGCCTATTTCGGCGGGCTCAGCTACGTCGAGGTGGCACGGAAACTCGGCGCCCCGGAGGGCACGGTCAAGAGTCGCATCCGGAGCGGAATGAGGAAGCTCTCGATATCACTTGCGGAAGCTTTGTGATGGCCCACGAACACCAACTCGAGCTGGTAGATCTCTACGCGCTGGATGCGCTCGAAGGCGCTGAGCTCCGTGAGTTCGAGAAGCACCAGCAAGATTGTTTCGAATGCCAGGCCCGGCTCGATGAAGCCTGGACGGTCACAGCCTCATGGGTACCGGACGACGAAGCTCCCGACCATGTTTGGGATAGGATCGCCGCTTCGCTCGACGGTGGAGCAACCGTCACCAGCCTCCGGCCCACCTCATACCGGGTGTGGGCAATTGTCTCGACGATTGCGGCAGCCGTTGCCATCGCCCTAGGCGGCGTGCTGCTGCTCCAAGCCACTCAAAGCGGACAGGAGACAATCCTTGCCATGGCGTCCGAAGCAGAGGGTTTGCCGGGAACGATCGTCTCAGAATTCGTGGTCGACGATGCGGTAGTCGCCACGATTGTCCTAACCGCCGATGGGACCGGGTTCGTTTTGCCAACGAATGACCTCGTGGATCTCGCCGAAACCCAGACCTACCAACTCTGGGTGATCAACGAAGAGGAGCGTGTCATTTCCGGCGGCGTCCTCGGTCATGCTCCCCTGGCATCGACCTTCACATGGACTGATGGGGTGGCAGGTTTTGCCTTGACGCGTGAGGTCGCAGGTGGTGTCGAGGTGAGTGAAGGCGACGTCGTCGCTGTGGTGACAGATATCTGAGAATGCCAATGTCAATCCGAGTCTCGACCAACAATCTCGTTGAAGGGCTGCGAAGCCGGCTCATTCGCTCGACAACCTCCCCGTTCATGCATGCTCCCTTCCCTCTCTCCAACACGTTCGAGTATCCCGACGACCCGGGCCTGTTTGGAACAGGATCGATCTCGTGGGCCGTGCTCGGCGACATCTCCGCTCTAGTTGGTGGGATTCGTGGCCTTCTGATCCAGGCAGCGCATCCCGAGGTGGTGGCCGGCGTAGGTGATCACTCGAGATACCGACAGGATCCGCTTGGCCGACTTTCGCGCACATCGGCATATGTGACTGCGACGACCTACGGAGCAATGCCGGAGGTGAAACACGTCGTGGAGCAGGTGAAACGCATCCACAGCTTCGTGTCAGGCGTCTCGAGTCGCGGCATTCCTTACGACGCAGCCGACCCTGGATTCTCGGCCTGGGTACACAATGCTTTGACCGATTCATTTCTCACCGCCCATGTCGAGTTCGGTGGCATCCCACTGACGTCGGACGAACAGAATCGGTTCGTGTTAGAGCAGACCAAGGTGGGATTGCTGATGGGCGCGGAGCCCACACCATCCTCGAGGGTCGAATTGTCCCGATGGATCGCTGACCACCCCGACGTTGCACCCTCCCCGGAAATGCGCGACGCGGTGGACTTCCTGACCAACCCACCGCTGGAGACAACGATCCGTGTCGGATACAAGGTGCTGCTCGAAGCAGCCATAGCCACGATTCCACCACGTCTTCTAGGGGTGCTCGGATTGTCGCCAAAGCCCATGGCGACGTCGGTGGGACGGTCGGCGGTCTCGGGTCTGCGATGGGCGCTCGGATACTCGCCCAGCTGGCGAATGGCCCTGGTTAGGTGTGGCGCTCCGATTCCGTCAGGGTTATTCCGAGTCGACGAACGGGCCGCGTAGCGGTTTGCCGGCGAATCTTAGGGTGTTTCGAGCTCACGATTGAGCCAGGCGGCGCATACCTGCCCAACTGAGCGACTACGCAACGACGCAATCGCATCGAACCCGTGCTGAGCGCCGCGAACCTCGTAATAGGTGACTTCCGTTCCTGCGTCGATAAGCGCCTTGACGAAGTGCTCAGACTCGGACGCAAGAACCACTGAGTCCAGTTCTCCGTGCACAACATGAAACGGCGGAGCGTCCGGACGCACCTGATCGACGGGAGAACCCAGCCTGTACAGATCGGGTGCCTCCGTGGGCTGTGCCTTCATCACGTATCGGGCGATGAACGGCCAGTCGTAGCGGGTCGGATTTCTAATCAGCAGGTCGTAGATGCCGTAGAACGAGAGACAAGCCGAAACACTGACATCTGCCTCCTCGAATCCCGGCTGCAGATCGACCCGGTCCCAGGTGAGAGCGGCTAACGACGCGAGATGAGCCCCGGACGATCCGCCGGATATCGCGATCCGCCCTGGGTCGACCCCGTAGTCGTGACCTGCCGTCCGGGCCCACGCAATCGCCCGCTTCACACCCACGAGGTGTTCCGGAAAGGTCGCTGCGGGAGACAGTGGATACCGGATATCCAGCACCACCCAACCGTCTCTTGTGAGTTGGTGAAACATCGCTTTCGCCTGCCTACCCGGCCGTCCCCTCATCCACGAACCCGGGTGGACATAGATCAGGGTCGGCGATGGGCCAGCCGCTGGTTTCGAGTAGAGGTCCAGAGTGAGGCCTTCCCCATACTCGATCTCGATATGCACCTCGACACCTTCCGGCAAGGAATCCCACACCCTGAATATCGTCCAAGCTGAGATCCCACCACCGGATTCACCGGCCGCGGCAAGCGTTCGGCGCATGAGAATGAGAAGGCCAATCTCGGAAATGAAGAACAGCATGAGCCCGACGAGGCCGATCGTCGCGTTTGCTCCGCCCAACAACAGAAAGCCAAGCGCGATCAGAGCGCGAGCCACGAAGAGGATGGGCGCCAACTCCGAGACAATCATCCCGGGCAGCCACAGTGGTGGGAACCATTGGCCGGGTGGCACTGGTCGACGGAGAGAGTTGATGGTCCAGGCGGTTGCGAGCAGGAACCACACAAAGAATAAGGTGGAGATCATGAATTCGGGAGTGGGCACTCACCCTAGACCCGACCATTCGGGCATCTCTCATTCGTCATCTTCGAAGCACTCCACAACCGAATAGGCGTCGAGATGACCTGGCTGCTCGAGAACAAGCTATTGCGTCGGCTGGTGACCGTTCCGGTCGTATACATCTCGCTGGTCGTGGTGACGATGCTGCTGCCTTTGCTTCTCGCTATCGCGGCGCTTGTCGACCTGATGAGGTTTGCCGGGACACGCCGACCGGCCATGGCATTGAGGATGCTTGGTTTCGGCTGGGTGTACCTGCTGGGAGAGTCGTGGGCATTGATCACGATGGCGTTGGCCGGGTTGTTGGGACGAACACGGGCGGTAGAGACCACATATGCATTGCAACGGGCCTGGATCTCCTGGAACTTCTGGGCGCTTCGAATCTTCTTCAGCTTGCGATTCGAGGTCTCCGGATCAGATTCCATCCCACCGGGGCCAATCCTTTTGCTTTCCCGTCATGCCTCGTTGATCGACACGATGTTGCCAGCCACCTACGTGGTGCGCCCCCACCGAATCAACCTCAAATACGTCCTCAAGAGAGAATTACTGGCGGACCCGGCGATAGACATCGGGGGTAATCGTCTACCAAATCATTTCGTCGACAGAGGGGCTGACGACGCCCAAGCCGAGTTGTCTGCGATCAAGCGTTTGGGTACGAACCTCTCGACAAACGAGGGTGTTCTCATCTACCCGGAAGGCACGCGGTTCAGCGAGGCAAAACGTGTCAAGTACGTTGCCCGGTTGAGCGATCAGAACGGAGCAATCGGGGAACTCGCCCAACGGCTGAGACGCGTTTTGCCGCCTCGCCCGGGCGGAACCCTCGCGTTGCTCGACGCATCCTCTGCTGATGTCGTGCTACTGATGCACAAGGGCCTCGAAGGCTTTGCCAGCGTGAAGGATATTTGGAGTGGCGGGCTCGTCGGAACCACTATCACCGTCTGCTTCGAACGCATCCGGCGCTCTGAGATTCCCCGGGAACGGTCTGCCCGGATCGAATGGCTGTTCGAGACCTGGAAGAGCATCGACACGTGGGTCGTTGCGCACGAAACGCCAAGAATGACGAACAACCCCGACTAGTAATCAGGCTTCCGCCTAATTCTGTTTCGGACTGGGCGGTTCCTGGACATCAAGTGAGAGCAGGTCAGAGTGGGTTGTCTCGACGAGGTTGTCCCACAGGGCGCGCCGCTCTTCCTCAGTTTCCTTGGTTGAATCCATGAGATGGGTCGGGACCTCGCGTCGATCGAACCAGAGACAACCTGTCGACCGCGAGGGCTCTTCGGCAGAGGCCAGCCAGACAATGGTGTCAGCGCCTTGGTCGGGGGTCCGGAGGAATGGCTTCATCAGTTTGTTGAAGGTTGGTAGAGATGTCGCCACCCCCGCCGTCTTGGCCCAACCAGGGTGGGTCGAGTGAACGACAACCCCGGTGGCGCCCAAACGTTCCGCCCATTGCTCGGTGAGGATGACTTGACCCCTTTTTGTTCGGGCATAGACGGCTGCTCCGGCATACTCCTTCGACTCGGTCTGGAGATCATCAGGTGTGATCCGCGCCGAGTACATGCCGCCTGACGTGACGTTGATGATGCGGGCAGGGGCAGATTCGATGAGCTGGGGCGCAAGCAGGTTTGTCAACAGGAAATGGCCAGCGAGGTTGGTGGCGAACGATGCCTCGAGACCCTCATCGGTGATCGTCCTCTCGGGGTAGAGAACACCGACGTTGTTGATCAGGACATCGATCCGATCCTCATTCGATCGAATCGATTCGACAAGGACCCTTATCTCCGCCATCAGTGACAGGTCCGCCCTGTAGGGCACTGCGTCACCACCAATCGCGTGGAGAGCCTCATCGAGTTTCCTGTCGCTTCTCCCAACGATCGCTACACGGGCGCCCAAACCGGCGAGTCGCCTGGCAGTAGCCAGACCCAGCCCTCCGGTTGCCCCGGTTACGACCACAGTCTTCCCCTGCATATCCGAATCCAACGGCGCGAAGCTCTTGGCGTGAGCCCTGTATCCGAGATTCGTGAACCCGACGATGGAAAGCTTGCTCATCTATCGAGGGCTCCAACGAGGCCATCTAGAGCATCGGTTCCGACCTTCTTGAGCGTCCGTGACAGA
>JBAVIK010000087.1:0-2407 GCA_049686815.1 Acidimicrobiia bacterium
GATTCTGATTGCGGCCACCATGCATGGCAACGGCTTGGACGCCGAGCTTGGACAACTGACGGGCCAGCCGATCGGCGCCATGCCGCGTCCTGGTGAAGACGATGGTGCTCCCCATCGCCTCGACCACATCAGCCGTACGTGAGGGGCGGTCCTGATGCTCAACCGACCAGAAATGGTGCTCGGCATCCGGCATTGCGGTGCCGATGGCCCCGGCCTCGTGCATTCGCGGTTTGGTTTGGTACTCACGGCTCAGCACCGCAACGTCGCCGTCGAGAGTCGCCGAAAAGAGGAGTGTCTGACGACTATTCGACGTTGCATCGAGAATCCGGCGAACGGCTGGCATGAAACCCATGTCGGCCATCCTGTCAGCCTCGTCGAGTACTGCGATCTCAACTTGGCTGAGATCCACCGACCGCTGCTCTATGAGGTCTTCGAGCCGGCCCGGTGTTGCAATCAGAACATCAACACCCTGACGCAAGGCACTCTTCTGCCCGCCATAGGCGACGCCGCCGTATATCGCGAAGACCTTTCGATCCATCGCTTTGGCGAACGGGACGAGCTCCTGTTTGATCTGCTCGGCCAGCTCCCTCGTTGGGACAACGACCATTGCTCTGGGATGGCGCCCTTGGGACTTCCCGACGCGAGCTAGAAGGGGCAAACCGAATGCAAGTGTCTTGCCAGATCCGGTCGGCGCACGACCTGACACGTCGTGGCCGGCCAGAACGTCGGGGATAGTTGCGCCCTGAACGGGAAATGGCTCGACAAAGCCAAGACGGTCGAGGGTGTCTGTGAGTGATTTGGGCAGCCCGAGTTGGGCGAAAGTGTTGGACATGATCTTTCCTGGCCATCTTCTGGCCGTTTGATACGTTTGACCGATATCTCTCTCGCCGGGCCATACCCGTCGAGAATCGGCCGAAGAGGCGGTCCAACCGTATGAGAAGCTGAGCTAGGGATCTCCGGGGAAGCGATGGTTCGCTGGCCTCCACCCGGGGTAGCTGCCAGAAAATGGTACCACGGGACGTCCCGATAGCTCTAACTCGACGTATTTGCTGCAGGTCGTCAGATGAAGATGGTCTGTGCGCCCTCGGATATCTCGATGAAATCGGCAGCGTTGATTATTCCCTCAACCCTCTCATAGAGCTGATCCTCGTCGATGTGCATCATGTCAGCCGACATCCTGCACGCCCAGAGATGGCCACCAGCGTCAGTGATCAGCTCGAGGAACTCAGGAACGTCGGGCACATCGATGCCTTCGATCTGCTTTTTCATCATGTGGGTCGCGAACGAGGTCATCCCCGGCAGACCCATGAGCATCGGCGGCATGTGCGTCGCCGGATTCCCCAACGGCGTGAACTGAAGATGTCCCATCGTTTCCTTGTTGATCATGTCGAATCCCCAGAAAGTGAAAAAGAGGTGAACCTCTATCCCTTCGCCGAGAGCGGCATTGGCCAGGACAAGACCCGGATATGCCATGTCGAGGGATCCTTTGGAGCAGATGATCGCCAGCTTTCGCCCACCCGCCTCGTCATCGAAGACCGGGATCGGAGCTTGCATTGTTGTTGTCATATCGGCCTCCTGGTTCAAACACATCCGGCAGGCTTGGGAAGACCGGCCACGTAGGCCATCTTCTTTGCCGGCTTCTTCGGGAACAACGTGAACAGAGTCTTTGTCGGAATCCCTCCCGTATTGGTGACCCTCCTCAGGGTCGGGGTCACCCCTTCACGCCCATAGTCCTCACGAAGGAACTTGACAGCTGCCCAGTGCTGATCGGTCATGTCGATTCCGATGTTGCTCGCCAGGCTCTTGCCCAACTCCTCGTTCCATTCGTCGTATTCGGTCATGAAGCCTTCGTCGTCGACGTGCACTTCATGACCGCCAATCGTGGCCAAACTCATTTCCTGACCTCCTTCATCGATCTCGCCGGCGGTGTGATCCGTCGATTCATGCTTCGACCTCCTTCTTGCCCGCCATCGTCATCAATGTGGGAAGTGGAAGATCTCGACCCGGGAGCAATGCGTTCCAGTAGATCCACTTGAACATGAGCTTTCCCAGATGGTTGAGCTCTGTCTCCTCGAGCAGTTTGAACGGGCCGATGCCAGGGATTGGATACTTGCCCGGCAGCGGTTGTGTCTCGTAGTTGAAGTCGATCAACATCCCTTTGCCGCCACCCGCCTCGACGAAGCAGTTGGCATGGCCGTCGAAAGCATGAGTCATCTCCTCGCCTTTGACACACTGAAGGAAATTCTCGGTGAAGATCTCGATTGCGAAGTGAGCTACCGAGCCCGCCTTCGAGATCGGCAGATCAGCCGCGTCACCGACCGCAAAGATGTTTTTCCACTCCTTGGAGAGAAAAGTCTGGTTGTCGACCGGCACATAGTTCAGCTCGTTGCCGAGCCCGCTCCGACCG
>JBAVIK010000088.1:0-16617 GCA_049686815.1 Acidimicrobiia bacterium
GGTCTCGAGCAAGCAAAGAGCTACATCGCCGGACTGGTCGACCTTCAGTTGGAACTGGCAGCCCAGATCGAGATTCGACCCGTCGAATGGCCAGTCGCCGTTGATTACAGCGATGAGATGTACTCGAAGGTCGAGGCGGCCGCTGCTCCCAAGATCGGTCCCGTACTCGAGATCGCCGGAAAACACGAGCGGCAAGATGCCGAGTCGGAAGTCCGTGATTCGGTGATCGCAGGATTGGGTTTGGCCGAGGATGACGAACAGTCGCTACGCGAGGCCAAGAACGCTTTCAAGAGTGTTTTCAAGAAGCTCGCCCGACAGCGGGTCATAGATCAGGGCGTTCGCATGGACGGTCGTGGGGTAACCGAGATTCGCCCACTCATGATCGAAGTTGGAGCCGTCCAACGTACCCATGGCTCCGCCATCTTCCAGCGTGGAGAGACTCAGGTCCTCAACCTGACGACACTCGGGATGTTGAAGATGGAGCAGATGCTCGACACGCTCGGCCTCTCGGAGTCGAAGCGATACATGCATCATTACAACTTCCCGCCATTCTCAACCGGTGAGGCTGGGTTCATGCGTGGCCCCAAACGCCGCGAGATCGGGCACGGAGCCCTCGCCGAGAAGGCTTTGCTGCCAGTGGTGCCGACGTCGGACGAGTTCCCGTATGCGCTGCGACTGGTGTCGGAGGTGCTCGCTTCGAATGGTTCGTCATCAATGGCATCAGTGTGTGCTTCGAGCCTCTCGATGATGGACGCCGGTGTTCCCATCAGCGACCCGGTTGCCGGGATTGCAATGGGGTTGATACACCAGGACGACAAGTACGTGACTTTGACTGACATTCTCGGCGCCGAAGACGCCCTGGGAGACATGGACTTCAAGGTCGCTGGGACGGCTGATGTCATCACCGCCCTGCAGATGGATACCAAGATCCAAGGACTCCCATCAGATGTTCTGAAGGGTGCCCTCGATCAGGCTAGGGAAGCCAGGCATTCCATTCTCAAGGCGATGGCTGAAGTGATTGCCGAGCCGCGCGCCGAGATGAATCAGTGGGCGCCTCGTATCGAGTCGGTTGAGATCCCCAAGGACAAGATCGGTGAAGTGATCGGACCAAAGGGCGCGGTTATCCGCGAGCTGGAAGAGGTCACGGGTGCCAAGATCGAGATCGAGGAAGGCGACGGCGTCGGGATCGTTCGCATTGCGTCGAACGACGGAGACGCGTTGGCTGCAGCAATGGAGCGAGTTCGGCAGATCGCCTTTCCACCTGAGGCGGAGGTTGGCGCCGAATACGAAGGCAAAGTGGTCAACATCACCAAGTTCGGAGCGTTCGTCAACATCCTTCCCGGACGGGACGGATTGCTGCATATCTCGCGTCTAGACGGCTCGAAGAGAGTCGAGCGGGTTGAGGATTATCTCTCCGACGGTGACGAGCTCAAGGTTCGAGTCCGCGAGATCGATCGAGGCAAGGTAAGCCTCGAGCTGGTCGAAGCCCTCGAAGGGGCTACGTTGCCTAGTGGTGATGCTCCGTCCGGTGGTGGCGGGGGTCGACGTGATGATCGTGGACGTGGTGATCGGGGACGCGACAACCGAAGCCGTGATAGTCGCGACAGCGGCAACCGCGGTGGTGGGGATAGCGCAACCAAAGAGCCGGCAAAGGCTCCGGAACCCGAGGCGAGTGGCGACAACGGTGGTGGCAGACGCCGCCCTGCGGTCAGCTTTGACGAGGCCTTTGAGAAGATGAGCGACGAGTAGCTCAGGCACATGCTTGAGTTGAAGAGGGACGGCGAAAGCCGTCCCTCTTCACGTTGGGCGACCGAGACTCAGACCGTTTCGCCGGGGTCAAAGGCATCCAAATCGGGGACGCTCTTCCTATAATTGGGTCTCTTCGATGCCTCGAGGTGCATGGCGAGATGGCTATCGAGACCGATGGCACAGTGCGGATGAAAGGCGACATCGGGCCAGGCGTTGCCGTTCGCATTCTCGCGGGTGATGGGCGCCTCAGGCTTCTTTCCGGCAACGAGCTGGTTGGTGATTGGCAAGTGCGCGATCTGGGGATAAACGCATTGCACGAGGGGTTCAACCTCCGTGCCGAGGGTGAGGAATTCACTCTTCGTGCCTCCGATGACGCCTCGCTCGCCGAAGAGCTTGGTGTAATCGCTGCATCCCCTCGGTTAGCGCGGAAGGTGGCGACTCTTCACAATCCTGAAGAGCCGGCGTCGGCTCCCGCCGTCGAGGATGTCGACTCATCGAGCCCGGTCCTCTTTGGTATCGCCTTTGCTCTGGGCGGGGTCTTGATTCTCCTGGGTGGATGGCTCTTGAAGGCCGCCCCGTCCAGCGCCGCAGCTCTCCACACTCTCGCTGTCGACAACGACCGCGGAGGATCGGAATTCTGGATTGCGTTCGTGATAGGGGGGATGCTCATGGTCGGGGCTGCGGTTGCAATCTCGACGGGAGCGAAGTGGGCGAGGCTTGCCAGTCTCACGGTGATGGTTCTGACGATCGTCTTGTTCGGTTGGGTCATGAGTGAGGGGACTGGAGACGCCGGCCATGTCACCGCATACGGCTTCATCGCCGGGGGAATAGTCGTTGGAGTCTCAGTCCTTTTCAGCGGGAGCTTCCGGGGCCTCGAGTAGTTTCTGGACCCTTGCCAGAGCTCCCCGACATTGTCGTATACATCGAAGCGCTCTCCCAGCGCGTGTTGGGGGAGAAAGTGCGGGCGGTCCGTGTCGCGTCGCCATCGGTCCTCCGCACCTATGACCCTCCCTACGATGCTCCCGCTGGCTCGGTGGTCGCGGCCTTGCATAGAGTCGGCAAGCGGATCGTGTTCGAGTTCGACCCAACGCTCTACATGGTCATTCATCTCATGGTCGCCGGACGACTGCGATGGGAGGAGCCCAAGAAGCCAGTTCCCAAGAAGGTGGGCCTCGCCGCCGTCGATTTCGACGATGGGACTCTGATCCTCACGGAGCAAGGGACACACAGACGGGCCGGGATATGGATGATGCGAAATTGGGATGGGGTGGCCGAACTCGATCGTGGGGGAGTGGAGCCCTTGGATGTGTCGGTGTTGGAGTTTGGTGAGGCGCTCAAACGCGAGAATCGCACCTTGAAACGTGCTCTGACCGACCCTCGGATCTTCTCCGGCATTGGCAACGCATATTCCGATGAGATCCTGTGGCGGGCCCGGATGTCACCGGTGAAGAGAACAAGCCAATTGAGTGAAGATGAGATGGTGTCTCTCCACAACGCCGTGGTGGTGTCTCTCGTCGAATGGACGGAAAGGCTGCAGAGTGAGCTCGACGGTGACTGGCCGAAGAAGGTGACCGCATTTCGTGACGATATGGCGGTCCATGGGAAATATGGACAGCCATGTCCCCGGTGTGGCTCAGCCGTCCAGCGGATCGTATATGCATCGAACGAGACCAACTACTGCGCAAGTTGTCAGACCGGCGGCAAACTTCTGGCCGACCGGTCTCTGTCGCGTCTCTTGAAAGAGGATTGGCCGAAGACTATCGAGGAGCTCGAGGAAGCCTGAGTCTCAGATCTCGATCGATCGAGCACCGACGAAGGCAAGCGCGTATGCGGCATAGGCGATGAGGGCCCCCAGCACCGCGGCCACGTCGTCATAGATGCCGATGCGAATGTCAGTGATCACTTCGACGATGCCGACGACCGCTAACGCGTACCCGAGGACCTTCATCGCATGTGAGAGCGGCATGATCTTCCCAACCGACTCAGGGTTGATACGGGGAAGGATCGCTGCTGCCGCAGCCAGGACGATCGCCAGTGTGGAAATGCTGTACTGACGGGTGATCACCTCGAATATCAACCAAACACCGAGCAGAAGGAGCCCGGACAGGGCGACCATTCCTTCTCCGCTGGTGAAATCGGACAGAGAGTCGGCATCAGTGGCCTCGTCCCCAGCTATCCCGTCGCTGGAACTTCCGTCAGACCGGGGTGGGTCGGCTTCTCGAGGTTCCCAGGACTCGGAACCCTGTTCATGGTCGGTCATATGTGCTCCTCGGGCCCGTCAGGTTGTCGTCGGTGGGTCCTCACCATCCTTATAGCCACGATGTCCATCGGAGCTGGGGATTGTCTGTCATTTCTCTTCTTGTGATCGAACATATGTTCGATATGATGTGCCGAAACATATGAGGGGGGACGACCCCCCTCAAACCCCCCGAAACATGTGAGGGGGGACGACCCCCCTCAAACCCCCGACAGGGAAAGTGAAAGGGGAAAGGTCACACAAACTGAGTGGAGCGCTGACTTGGTCATACAAGGTGTCAACCCAATCGATATCGCAGCACCGGATCTCGATCATCGATCGAGATCGGGGGGATACCTGCATCTTCAACCGGGACGGGTAACCGAGCTGATCGGTGTCACCGGTACCGGTTTGACTCGTCTTGGGCTCAAACTGCTTGCCGAGCATTCCAGAGCGGCGCCAGTTGTTGCTTTGGACACCCGTGGGTGGATCTCACCTGAGGCGGCATGGGAGACCGGTGTCTTATCGGAGCGTCTGATCATTGTCCGTTGTGATGATCTGATTCTCTGGCCAAAGGTCACTGCCGCTCTGCTCGAGGGTGTTCGCGCTCTGTATGCCGAAGTGCCGGCCCACATCAGGGAGCAAGATCTTCGTCGTCTGATCGCCCTGGCTCGTGCCAGGAAAGTGGCAGTGGCCATGCGGTCTATGGGAAGAGGTTTGCCATCCGGTACTGCTCATCTACGGCTTCGTGCTCTTGGTGTCACCTGGGAGGGTGCGGATCGTGGCCATGGGAAATTGAAGAGACGACGTCTGATGCTCGAGGCGTCAGGTAAGGGCGCTGCCGGGACAACTCGGCGTTTTGAGGTGGAGGATGAAGGTACGGACGCTATGCGTGTGGTTTCCGATGTGGTCGTTGACCAGGCCAGACGCACCGTCGGGTGAACCGTTTCTGGTTGTAGATGATCGAGTGACGGGTGCAACTGAAGAGGTGCTGGCCGCAGGTGTGACCCTTGGCATGCCACGTCGCGAAGCTGAGACTCTTGCTCCTTTTGCCAAGGTGCTGCCACGTGACTCGGGTGACGAAGCGCGTCGTTTTGAGCCGGTTGTCACCGCCGTTGAAGATCTGGTCCCACGTGTCGAAGTGGTTTCACCCGGACTCTTGTTCGTCCCTGTCGCCGGGGCGATTCATTTCTACGGAGGAGAGGGATCTCTAGCTGAGCGGGTCGTCAAAGAGCTAGATGCACTGACAGGAAGTCGTCGTGGAGGGGAGGCTCTTGTTGGCATTGCCGATGGGCCGTTTGCCGCACGGTGGGCTGCTGCAATGTCGACGGTCGGTGCCCCCAAACTCGTCGATGACACAAGATCATTTCTCTCGCAGCTCGACCTTGCCACGTTGCGTGAATCGATGGGTGGTGACGAGATGATCGAAACCTTCCGGTGGCTTGGGATATCGACCCTGGGAGACCTGGCCCGTTTGCCACGAGAGACTTTGGCATCGCGCTTTGGCAACCCCGGCGTCCTGGCCCATCGACTGGCTAGTGGCGAAGATCGTTTGGTTGATCCCCGTGAGATCCCAATAGAGCTCGGTGTCGAAATGTCATTTGAAGACCCGCTGTTGCATCTCGATACGGTCGCCTTTGCGGGGCGGACTCTGGCGGAACGACTGCTGAAAGGGCTTCGTGTGAAGGGTGTCGCCCCACACACGGTTGTCATAGCTGCACAGGCGGCACATGGCCCAGCCCGTGAGAGGGTTTGGAGATCTGCCGACCCTTTCACCGAAAAAGGACTCACCGACCGTGTCTGGTGGCAATTGAGGGCATGGGTTGAGACAGCGGGTGTGCCAGGGGGGATCGTTGGGTTGAGTATCAGACCGGAGGACCTGTCAGGCGAAGGAAGACAACTCGGTTTGCTGAGTGACGAGTCTTCGATGATCGAGACCGAACGCGCCCTGGCACGTGCTCAAGCGCTTCTCGGTCCTGATGCTGTCGTCCAGGGTCGGGCACAGGGTGGGCGTATGCCAGGTGAGCGTGTGGCATGGTCGAGGTGGGGCGAGCCAGAAACCGATCTCGATCGTGATCCCGAAGCCCCCTGGCCCGGATCGACACCTTCGCCCAGCCCTGCCCTCGTGCCTCCGAAACTCGAGTCGATCGAGGTGGAGTGGGACGGTGGCATGCCGAGTCGGGTACGGATGGGCTCGCGTTGGGAGCCAGTTCTCACATGGAGCGGGCCATGGCGGCTGAGTGGACGTTGGTGGGTGGGCGAGCGTGGTGCTGATCGCTATCAACTGGTGACATCGGTTGGTGCCTTCTTGTGTGTCGTTTCTGACGGCAAGGCATACCTGGCCGGGGTCTACGACTAGCTGACCTCACAGATCCAAGGCTTCAGCGAGGTCGCCCCAGTGTCTGATGTTGGCTTCGAGGTCGTTGCCGGGTGTGAGCACCTGTAGGCAGACGTGGTCCGCGCCCGCTTCATGGTGTTGGCGAACCCGATCGACTGTCACGCTGATGTCACCACATGCAACGACAGCATCGACGATTCGATCACTCATCGTGTCGATATCGTTTTCGGTAAATCCGAGACGAAGCAGGTTGTTGGCATAGTTGGGGAGCCGCAGATACCTCGCCATGGTCTCTCGTGCCGTATCACGGGCCCTCTCGGTGTCGGAGTCGATGACCACCATTTGCTCGGGTGCGAGTATCGCCCCTGGACCCATGAGCTCACGGGCGAGGGCTGTGTGTTCGACGGGTGTGAAGTAGGGGTGTGCACCGTCAGCAGATTCGGCACTGAGTTTGAGCATTCGGGGACCAAGTGCGGCCAGCAGGGTCAGCGGTTTCTCCTCCGGCTCGGGTCCGGTGTAGGGCGCTTCGGCCATCGCCTCGAGGTACTCGACCATGTCGGAATACGGTGTGCTGTAGTCGAGCTTACGAACACCTTCGACCGATGTTCGATGACTCACACCCAGTCCCAGCAAGAACCGGCCGTCGTAAGCTTCTGCCAGCGTCTTCTGTGCGGCCGCAGTTGTCATGGGATGACGGGCGTAGGTCACTGCAATCCCCGTTGCCACAATGAGGGTTTCAGTCGCATCGAGGAGCACGCTCGACGATATGAATGCATCTCTGCCGGTCGATTCGGGACGCCAAAGGGTCGGCCAGCCCATCTCTTCAACCTGGGCGGCCAGCTCCCGAACCCGCGATGTGCGGTGATTGTCGAGGAGGAATGTCCATAGTCCGACGCGTCCGATGTCCATCGTTGCGACGGTAGTTGCCCATCGAGCATTGCTGTAGACGGGCTCAGATCACCCGGGCGGCATGTTCGAGGAGGGGCTCTTTTCTGATGATTCTCTCCGGGCCGAGCCTGGTGAGATCGAGCTCATGCGGAAGATCGAGCACAGTCTCGCAGAGGTATCTGCCCATCGCAGGTGCCTGTTGGAAACCGTGTCCCGAGAAGCCAGTCGCCATGTATAGCCCTTCGAATCCGGGCCACGCCCCGACGATCGCATTGTGGTCGAGAGTGTTGACTGCGTAGAGACCTGCCCACGAACGTTCAATCTGAATCCGATCGAAGGCAGGGAGGTACTCGACTAGACCCGGCCAGATTAGATCGTCGAAACGCTGTCGCGACGCGGGCTTGAACTCGAAGCCCATGGGGTCTTCGGGCCGGGACCATCCCATAAGCCACACATTCTCGGACTCCGAGATGGCGTAGATCCCACCTGGCAGGAAGATACTTGGGAGCCCTTCTGATCGAAAGGGCGTTGTAACCACATACACGGTCCTCATGATCGGTTTCACCGGAAGTGTGATGCCGATGCCGGCAAGTAGCTCACTTGTCCATGCCCCCGCGGTGACGACGATTCGATCCGCGTCTATGACGTCCCCTGACTCCAAGGTCAAACCGGTGATCGCACGGTCAGAGACCAGCAGATCCTGGACAGTGGCCTCGACGTACTCGACACCAAGCGAGGTGGCCTTGGCCCGATATCCACGAAGCACCGCAGTTGGGTCAACCGACCCGTCTTCGGTGCCCAGAGTTCCTCCCGAGAGCATGTTGGATCGGTACGGTTCGTATCGTTGAGCGATTTCCTCGGAGTCGAGCCACTCGACGCGACAACCGAGCCCACGTTGGATTGCCATGCCGGCAAGAGCGGCCTCGACGCCGCTGTCGTCGCATGTGAAGAGATTCCCTTGTCGCCGCGCCGCCACTTCAGGCGTGAAAGTGTCGGTCGACATGTTCTCGGAGAACCTCTCCAGAATGTTCAACGTGTGCTGGGAGATCCGGATGTTCTCCTCGAGATCGAATTGGACCCGCACATTGCCATCGGACAGGATTGTCGAGGCATGCTCATACGAGCTGTCTCGTTCGATCACCACTACCGACAACCCAGGGTCTCGTTTGATCAGGTGGTAGGCGGTGGATGAGCCGATGACCCCTCCGCCAACGATCACGACGTCAGGATTCATGGCGACCGGGTGTAGAAGGTTGCGATTTGGTGGTTAGCCACCGACGGCACCGCCCATTTCCCTCACCCTTTGGGAGATGATGGCGTAGACCTCATCTCTCAGTTCGCCGGTGTTCGCTTGCGTCAAATCGGCGGTCTCGATTTCTTTGTCGATGATCACTTTGACGTTCCCGCCATGGAACCAAGGTCGTCCGGAGGGCGCCGCTTCATATGTTCCATGGATGGACATCGGCAGCACGGGGAGGCCGCTGGCGATGGCCATGGTGAATGCACCCTTCTTGAATGGGCGCATGATTCCGTCCCTCGGTCTCGTCCCTTCGGCGTAGATGATGAGGCTTCGGTTGGCTTCGATGAGCTTCTTTGCAGCCCGATTGACCTGACTGTGAATTGCCCCTCTGGCCGCGCGGTCGACTTCGATGACACCAACGGCGCGCATCCCCTGGGCGAGAATGGGAATCCTGAAGAGTTCCTTCTTGGCAAGGTATCTGATGGGCAACCTGGTAGCGAGGAAACACGCCATGATGTCGAGTGTCGACAGGTGGTTCGCCACGACCACATAGCTCCTTGACGGATCGATGTGCTCCCGTCCCTCAACCGTGAGGTGGGTCCCTGAGGCCCACATCCACGATCGGCTCCATATGAGGATGATCTCGTCGATGACCCTTGCGGTGTCGTTGAAAACTGTGATCGCCAGGACGATGAGTGCGCAGATGACGGTCATCGAGACACCTACGACCCAGGTGAGGACGGTTCTGAACGCGGTGACTATGAGACGCACCCGGCGAGAGTAGTTAGCAAGCCGTACTCTGACTCGCATGGACAAGGCTGACCTCAGAGGACGGATGCGATCACGGGAAGCCCTCCACCCGGGAAAGAGCCTCCTCGTGACGTCAGGGCTGTTCGTGTGGCTCTCGCCGAGAGTTCCAGGCACCGTGGCAGCTTTTCTCTCCATGCCGAGCGAAGTCGATCTGCGTCCGCTGTTCGCCCGCCTTCCGGGGTGGCGCTGGGTGCTTCCACGAGTCGAAGAAGACGGCACGCTGACTTTCAGAGACCGTGACGTGAGACGCGAGGTCCATCCTTTCGGGATGGAACAGCCCGCCAGCGAGGGGTCCGAGATTCCGATACGCGAGATCGATGTGTTGTTGACACCCGGGGTGGCTTTCGACGAGGCGGGCGGCCGACTCGGGAACGGCGGCGGGTTCTATGATCGGATTCTGGCGGCGAGGCGATCGGACTCTCATGCAATTGGCGTAACCATCGAGGATCGGGTCATCCCTTTGGTTCCGATGATGGCCTACGACCAACGAGTTGAGTTTCTCGCCACAGAGAGGGGCGTCAGAGAGTGCTCTCCCAATAGCTGACTGATTCGATCGATATCACGATGGCAGGGCCCGCCGGTGGGGTCGTCTCGTACTGATGATATTTCTCAACTAGCGCCGCCCTCGCCTCTTCCCAGATGGCGCCTTCGTCGTGTATCGCTGCCAGACCATCCACCCGCACCCACCAGAGTCGGGCCCAGTCGTCGGAGTACTCGTGGGCAAGTAGAGCGACACGAGGACCGGATGCGATGTTGGCCAATCGCTGGAGGTTGGTGGTTGTCTTCGGTTTGTGGTCCACCATCGTCACGATGCGATCGGGGATGTCCGCAAACGTCACCGGCACCAGATGCGGTGAGCCCGAAGCGCGAACCGTCGCCAGGACCGCAACCGTTGACCCGAAGAACCGATCTAGCGCATCAGACCGATTCATCGGAGCCAAACATGAGCGGCTCCACAGTTCTCCACGCCGTGCGCGCCCAGCGTTCATGACCTGCAGCACTGACATGAAACAGATCGGCAGCCCACAGACTTCGGTCGGCGTTCCACTCCGACCAGTCGTCGGACCGCTGGTGAATCACACTGGTCCCATATTGATCGGCCACCCTCCAGTGAACATGATCGAAGCGGCGGGCCCGTCGCGACATGAGATTGCTCAACGGGGGATAGAGCCTTGGGATGGATCCAAGCTCACCGACGCCGCTTTGAATCACCGTGGCTCCGGTGTCACTCAACTTCCCAACGAGATAGTCGAGATTCTCGGCGAATCTTCTTTTCGGTACTCCCTTGATCGCATCGTTGGCACCGACACACACAAAGACCAGATCAGGACGGAATCCGATTGCGCCCTCCATTTGCTCCTCGATGAGGTTGTGGGCCATCGAGCCACCCACGGCGTATGACTTCAGCTCTACGTGATGTGTTTCGGCCAGACGTCTGCACACATGGGAAATCCAGATTTCATCCGGTCCTGAAACCCCGGGCGCAGTGACTGAGGAGTCGCCCAGCACCGCGACACGCAGCGACGGGTTAGCTGGGTCGCCGAACTCGCCGGACGGGTCGAAATCGGGCAGCTGGGGAGCCGGCCTGAGGACTGCATATGCCGCTTCGAGACAAATGACGGCGATGCCGGCGAGGGCGCTTCTCTTGAGTAAACGGCCGACCATCTTCTCAGCTCCTCATCCGATGTCTACCTCTTGGCAGCCCTCTCGATCCTGGCTTTGAGGCCAAATCGCCCACTTGACTCCGTCAGGTCGATGAACGCGCCAACCGAGTCAGAGAAGGCGGATGGATCGTCGGGGAAAAAGTCAAACCTGTCGCCATCGATGTTGAGGTCGAACCGGTATATGGATGTCCGTTCCGCATGGATCCGCTCGATGGCCCAGGACCCGATATGCAGACGCCCGGCAGAAACGCGAAAGCGGCCGTCATCGATGTCGATCAGCACGTTGCTGGGCTCCAAGTCCGGTCCCTGCAGCCTCCCTGTGAATTGCGCCATGGCAGAAACCAATCTAGCGGTGTTTTGGTCAGGCGGAACAGGGAGGAGCATCCAAATCGGCGGTACAGTAGGACTAGTCCCTTGACCGAGTGCTTGGTCGTCGCGCAGAGAAGGTGGATGGAACAAATGGATCTGAACAACAAGGTTCGGTTTGTGACTGCCACGACCCTGTTCGACGGTCACGATGCTTCCATAAACATCTTCCGCAGGATCCTGCAGGCTTCGGGTGCCGAGGTCGTGCATCTGGGACACAGTCGCAGCGGTATCGACATAGTCGAGGCCGCCATAGATGAGGACGCACATGCCATTGCCGTGACCTCCTATCAGGGCGGCCACATCGAGTTCTACCGCTACATGCGTGATCTCCTCGTTGAGCGTGGCGCGGGTCGGATCCGGCTCTTCGGCGGAGGTGGCGGGACGATTCTGCCTTCGGAGGCGGGTGAGCTCGAAGACTACGGAGTCACCCGCATCTACTCACCCGATGACGGACGTCAGATGGGTCTGCAGGGGATGGTCAACGACATGCTCAGTCGATCCGACTATCCGACGGGGGAGTTGGCTGACGACTTCGACCTGGAGACGCTTGCGACCGGCAACCACCGTGCGGTGGCGAACCTGATATCGGCAGCGGAGAACTATGGCGGGAAGTATCAGGAGGTATTCGACGTCATCGACGACCGAGCTGCAGCGAGCGTCACGCCGGTCGTGGGGATCACCGGCACCGGAGGGTCAGGCAAGTCGAGTCTGGTCGACGAGATCGTCCGTCGCCTTCTGGCCGACTTCGCTGATCTTCGTTTGGCCGTGATCTCGGTCGACCCTTCGAAACGCAAGTCGGGTGGAGCGCTCCTGGGTGACCGCATCAGGATGAACTCGCTACCCCATCCACGGGTCTACATGCGCTCTTTGGCCACCCGTCAGGCGAACCTCGCTCTTTCACCACACGTTCATGCTGCCGTCAATGTGGTGAAGGCGGCCGGATTCGATCTGGTCCTGCTCGAGACATCTGGGATCGGCCAGTCCGATACAGAAATCGTCGATTTTTCCGACGTCGCCATGTACGTGATGACACCCGACTATGGCGCTGCCACCCAGTTGGAGAAGATCGACATGTTGGATTTCGCCGATCTTGTGGCAATCAACAAAGCCGACAAGGAAGGTGCCCTCGATGCCCTCCGGGACGTTCGCAAGCAGTACAAGCGGAATCATCTTGCATTTGCTCAAGATGATGAGTCGCTGCCGGTGTATCTGACGGTGGCGTCGGATTTCAACGATCCCGGCACCAATCGGTTCTATGACAGGTTCGTCACCGAGCTGGAACTGGAGTCATCTCTCGAACTGCCGCTCACCGACGACGCGAAACATCATGTCGTGCCGCCAGAGCGAAGCCGGTACCTGGCCGAGATCGTGGATCAGGTCCGTCGCTACAACGAGTGGGCCACAGAACAAGCAGAGGCAGCTGAGATTCTCTACAACCTCGAGGGCGCCGCACGGGTGGCCGGTCTCGACCTGTCTGCGGAGGTGTCGAAAGCTGGCGAGTCGGTCGAGCCACAGAACCTCAGGGCACTGGAACGGTGGGACGGTCTGGTGGCCGAATACTCGGGGGAGGAGTTTGTCTATCACGTCCGTGGTCGAGAGCTGAGGGTTCCCCTACACCGGGAGACGCTTTCCCACACCAGGCTTCCCCGTGTGGCACTCCCCAGATACAGGTCCTGGGGCGACCGGCTGGAATGGCTGCTTCAGGAGAACGTGCCTGGTGAGTTTCCCTACGCAGCGGGGGTGTTCCCCTTCAGACGTGAGACCGAGGATCCGGCCCGGATGTTCGCTGGTGAGGGCCCCCCGGAACAGACCAACGCCCGCTTTCATTATCTAGCCGAGGGAATGCCGGCCAAGCGACTCTCGACTGCCTTCGATTCGGTCACTCTCTACGGGGAGGATCCCCATGAGCGTCCTGACATCTTCGGTAAGGTCGGCAATTCCGGCGTATCCATCCCCACGCTCGACGATGCGAAGAAGCTGTACTCAGGATTTGATCTGACCGATCCCTCCACGTCGGTGTCGATGACAATCAACGGGCCTGCACCGATGATCCTGGCTTTCTTCATGAACGCGGCGATTGATCAGGCCTGTGAGACCTACATCACCGAGAACGACCTGTGGGACGACATAGACAGTCGTATCGATCGGATCTTCTCGGGTTCGAAACGTCCGACGTACCACGGCGAACTTCCCGATGGGAGTAGCGGGCTCGGCTTGCGATTACTCGGCGTGACCGGAGACCAGGTGCTGCCACCCGATGTCTATGACCGGATCAAGGCTGAGACGATGTCGGTGGTTCGGGGAACGGTTCAAGCCGACATATTGAAGGAAGATCAAGCCCAGAACACGTGCATCTTCTCCACCGAGTTCGCCCTCCGGATGATGGGCGACATTCAGCAGCATTTTGTTGACCACGAAGTGAAGAACTTCTATTCGGTGTCGATCAGCGGCTATCACATGGCGGAAGCGGGAGCCAACCCGATTACCCATCTCGCGTTCACCCTCGCCAACGGGTTCACATATGTGGAGAACTATCTGGCCAGGGGGATGGATGTCGACGACTTTGCCCCCAATCTCTCCTTCTTCTTCTCGAATGGGATCGATGCCGAGTACGCAGTGGTTGGCCGTGTGGCGAGACGCATATGGGCCAAGGCCATGAAACTCAAATACAAGGGGAGCGAGCGATCTCAGAAACTGAAGTACCACATCCAGACTTCAGGTCGTTCTTTGCATTCTCAGGAGATCAGTTTCAACGACATTCGTACAACGTTGCAGGCGTTGTATGCCCTCTACGACAACGCCAACAGCCTCCACACCAACGCTTACGACGAGGCGATCACCACACCAACCGAGGAGTCGGTTCGGAGAGCACTGGCAATCCAGTTGATCATCAACAAAGAGCTCGGTCTCAACAAGAACGAGAACCCGCTCCAGGGCAGCTTCGTGATCCAGGAGCTGACCGACCTCGTCGAAGAGGCTGTTTTGGCCGAGTTCGAACGTCTCAATAGCCGGGGTGGGGTCCTGGGAGCGATGGAGCGCCAGTATCAGCGAACCAAGATTCAGGAAGAATCATTGTTCTACGAACAAAAGAAGGAATCGGGTGAGTACCCGATCGTTGGCGTCAACACGTTTCTATCCAAGGAAGGCTCACCGTTCGAAGTCCCCAGCGAGTTGGTCCGTTCGACCAACGCCGACAAGAACCGTCAGATCGCCAACCTTGAGGCTTTCAAGAACCGAAACGCCGAGAAAGCTGCCGCCGGGTTGGCCGCATTGCAACTGTCGGCGATCAAAGGAGAGAATCTCTTCGCTCAGCTGATGGAGACATCAAAATACGCGACTTTGGGCCAGATGAGTCAGGCGCTCTACGAAGTCGGCGGTCAGTACCGACGCAACATGTAGTCGTCGCCTAGGCGGTTTCCAGACGGATCGAGCCGTCGTCTTCTATCTTCCACTCAGGGTTGTAGGCCACTTCCCAGGGATGGCCATCAGGATCGATGAAGACACCCGAATATCCGCCCCAGGCGGTCTCAGCCGGCTCGCGCCCGATCGTGGCTCCTGCGAACCTGGCTTGATCGATCACGGCATCGACTTCTCCCGGGCTCCTGGTGTTGTGGGCGAGGGTTACACCTCCCCAACCTTTGGCGTTGTCGACAGCGCTGTCTTCCGCGAGACGCTTTCGGTCCCAAAGGCCCACGACGATCGCCCCTGCCTGAAAGAAAACGACGTCGCCGGTTGAATCGGAGCTCTCCTTCCACCCGAGATTCCGATAGAAGATCCGGGACAATTCCAGGTCTGACACCCCCAGGGTCACAAGGCTGAGTCGTTGTTCCATGTCCAGAGGGTAGGAGGCCATCAGCTCGCCAAACCAACTCCGGATGCCGCAACCGCACCGTTACCCTCTTGCGCAATGACCCGGATGATTCCTGAAAAACCGACCCTCGAAGGGCTCGAAGCAAAGTGGGACGATCGTTGGGAGGCCGACGGCACATATCGATTCGATGACTCGAAGCGCCGAGACGAGATCTTCGCTATCGACACCCCGCCACCCACGGTTTCAGGTTCTCTGCATATGGGGTCGGTGTTTGGCTATGTCCAGACAGACACCCATGCCCGCTATCGCAGAATGGCCGGCATGGAAGTGTTCTACCCGATGGGCTGGGACGACAACGGCTTGCCGACTGAGCGCCGGGTTCAAAACTACTACGGAGTCAGATGTGACACCTCACTGCCGTATGACCCCGAATTCACACCTCCAGCCGAAACACATGACCCCCCGATCTCGATCAGCCGGAGAAACTTCGTCGAGCTGTGTCATGGCCTCACCCAAGAGGATGAAAAGGTGTTTGAGGGTCTTTGGAGGACACTTGGCCTCTCGGTCGACTGGAGCCAGACGTACGCCACCATCGACGACTTGAGTCAACGCACCAGCCAGAGAGTCTTTCTAAACAATCTTGCCCGAGGCGAGGCCTATTCCCAGGAGGCACCAGTCCTCTGGGACGTCGACTTCAAAACAGCGGTGGCCCAAGCCGAGCTCGACGAGAGGGAGAAAGGTGGTGCATATCACAAGATCGCATTCCGTCTGCCAGATGGCTCAGGGATCTACGTCGACACCACTCGTCCCGAACTGATCTGCTCGTGTGTCGCTCTGGTTGCTCACCCCAATGACGAGCGATACCAGTCTCTGTTTGGTTCCAGCGCGACATCACCGCTCTTTGGCGTCGAGGTTCCGATCGTCGCGCATGAGCTGGCCGACCCGGAGAAGGGAACCGGCGTGGCGATGATTTGCACATTTGGTGACACCACCGATGTCACGTGGTGGCGCGAGCTCGATTTGCCGACGAGAGCGGTCATCCAACATGACGGCCGCCTCCAGGAGAACACGCCAGATTGGTTATCCGGCACAGCAGCAGGGATCTATGCAGAGATCGCCGGGCTCTTCGCCAATCAAGCACGCAAGCGGATGGCTGAGTTACTTGCCGAATCCGGCGATCTAGACGGCGAGCCGCGCCAGATCATGCATCCAGTCAAATTCTATGAAAAAGGGGATCGGCCGCTGGAGATCGTCACCAGCAGGCAGTGGTACATCCGCAATGGTGGCCGCGAGGACGAGTTGCGGTCCGACCTCCTCTTTCGGGGACAGGAGTTGAAATGGGTGCCGGAGTTCATGGGTGTCCGATATCAACACTGGGTGGAAGGGCTCAACGGGGATTGGCTCATCTCACGTCAGCGGTATTTTGGTGTCGCGATCCCGCTTTGGTACCCGATCACCACGCAAGGAGAGATCGACTACGAGAGCCCGATCATCCCTTCAGATGACCAGTTG
>JBAVIK010000089.1:0-4270 GCA_049686815.1 Acidimicrobiia bacterium
CCAGGTCGTTGCCGGCGACAGCAGCAACCCTGGCTCCCTCACGAGAAAGAGCCCCGACGGTGAGGTAGTCCTTGAAGGCCATGCCGATTTCGATTGTGCCGAGGACGACCAGAAGGATGACAGGGAGAACGACTGCGGCTTCAACCAGTGTGCTTCCAGCATCAAGCCTGGCGCGCAGCGAACCCAAGCCGAACCGCGCCCGGGCATCGGACTCGAGCGTCTCAGATCTGTTGTCCGTCATCTGTTCCACCACGGTGCTCCCAGCAGCCACGGTCCCGGTCCTTTGAGATCCGGGTTACCCTATTCCAGCGTGAATCGAAGCCTAGTGCACAATTTGCCCTGCGTACATAGAGTGATTTTCGGCTCCGTTGAGTGGCTAGGGAACCAGATGGATCGGATTCCCGATCATGTAGGCACGCCAGGTGGTGGTGTCATTCACAGCCGACGGGTAGGCATAGTTGATCTTCCACCAGCAGTTTGCTCCACATGCGTAGCCGACCGGAAGATCCATCTCGAACTTGAGCCACCGACCGTGATACTCGCTGGGGCTCACCGACTCCTGGCACGCGTTGCCGGCCGGAATCGTCTGGTTGAGCGACCAGTTGCCTGTGATCGTGCGTGAGTAGATCCGGCACTCGCCGTCATCGAATACGTTGCCTAGTGGATCGACGGGTTGAAGGGTTCCTGTGGCCGCCGACTCGCCCGTGTCATACATCTCAACAACGAAAGTCTTGCCTGCGTAATAGTCGGGGACCTCGGCGAGATAGAAGTTGGTGTTTGACCCAGAAGCATTGTTGAAGATCGAGAAGTCACCGAGGGCAAAGAGGTTGCCGGTGTCGGTGCGAATCGAGTAGCGGTTGAGGCCGCTGTTGTTCTGGTCGCCGGCGCCCAAGACGGTTGTCCGGCCTCCACCACTGTTGGCCACTATTTGGACCACCCATATGCCGTTTGGCTGGCTCGCAGTGTTGATCGACCCACCACAGACATCGTCCCAGTAGTCCCATAGCGTGGGGACGAACGGCGGGTCGTCGTCCGGGTCGAATTGGGGCATCGGTGTGTACGTCTCACTACAAACCAGAGGGTTGTCTGATATGTCCAGTGGTGTCGGATCCGGCGCATAGACGTTGACTGTCACTTCCTGGCCGATGCACGCGATGGGATCGCCACAGAAGTTGTTGTGGTCACCGGTGCGTTGGTCGTCGCCATTCATCACAGTCCCACTCTTGTTGTGGAAGTTGAGGTCGAGTGTCTGAATGGTCACCGCATTGCCGTTGGGTATCAGGCCGTACAAATACCCGGTGGGCCGGTATTGGGGATTCTGTCCGCAGGTGTTGTTGCTGCCCGCACCGAGATTGCAGTATGAGGAATAGGCGTCGCCCATGCCGGTGTCGGTTCGGGTTCCGTGGATGTTCGCCCAGAAATTGCCGGCACAATCGGTGTTGGTCGAATAGCAACTGGGGTCGTTGCCGAACTTGTTCGACGGGCTGCCCAGCTTGAGAGGTGGAATGTATTCGGCCCTACCGGTCTCGGTGATCCACTGATGCTGGAATCCGAAGATCTTGAGGAAGAACGTGTCCACCCGGTTGCGAATGGTCACTTCCAACTGATTGAGCTCACCGGTGATTCTGGCGGGCTCCACGTCGGTGGTCACACCAAGGTCGTCGGTATATCCGTTCTGGGTAGCAATAGCTCTCGCGGTAGAGAACGACGCCGGTTCATCCCCGGGGAGCCAGACCACTCCACCCAGGGCTGCGGCGTCTGCGGCGCGCTGGATTCGACTCGAGTTGAGATAGAACCAGGCGAGGTCGGTCCCAAACGCCGCCATACCCATCAGGAGGATCAGAGATGCGCCGACGAGGGCGAGGGCAGCGCCTTTGTCTTCCGACTTGAACTTGCGATATAGACGTTTCATTGGCTTCCACTCGTATCTGGCTCAACTTGCATTACTGCGATCTCGGTCCAGTCCACAGTCGGGAACGGGAACAGACCGGTGACGCTCGAGTGACTGAAGGTGACTTCGACACCGACCGTATCGAAGTCGGGGGGCACCCGATCTCTGCCGACGCTTGCCCAAGGGCAGCCGTTGGTGCAGACGAGACCGTGGCTGGGGAGATTGCAATCGAGCGAGCTGAGCGGACCCGGGTTGTCGTAGATATTGACGAAGTTGCCGGCGGTCGGTATCGAACCATCTGGCTCTGCTCGATATATGGTCACCGTCTCCAAATTGCTGAATCTCAGGTTGCATGCGGCCTCTTCGACGACATTGAGCAGGAGAGCGTCGGCGGTGGGGTCGTCCGCGGCAGCGGATCCGGTTCGAGCCCCCGCCCGGGCCGCATTGGTGACGGTTATGTAGTCGATCACCAGAAAACCGACCTCGGACAATCCGATGGCGAGGATGATGAGCAGTGGAAGCACCAGGCCAACCTCGACCAGCGACGCGCCTTTCTCATCGTTCTTGCGCAGTCTCATGGCGCGTCAAACAGCTGGGGTTCGATTTGGAAGTCGGTCGCCGTGGTGAAGTCGGTCGTGCTGCCGAAGAACCCTGTTACCCAGGCGTGGCTGAACACGATCTCGACACCGATGCGGTCGGTGATGGGTGCGGTGATATCACGACTCAACGGATCCCATATGGGGACGATGTAGGTAGGTCTCCCGGGTTCAGGACACGGTGTCCAGTCACAGCACCCAGGTAGGGGTCCTCCCGGCCACATCGCGACCGTCCCGCAGCCAGTGCCTGGTGCGAAGGTGTAGGTAGTTCCTGTCCCGCCTGGTCGTGCCTCAAAGATTCTCACGGTGTTGCTTGCGGCGAGACCAACAGGCGACAGGGTGTCTTCGACATTGCGAAGGACGAGGATGTCTGCACTGGGGTCGTCGCCAAAGGTCGCTCCGGCCCGCGCACCTTGCCGTGACGCATTGGAGACCGAGAGCCAGTCTTTGAATGCGAGACCGAATTCGACGACGGCAAACAGCGCGAGAAATAGCAGCCCGTATGCAATGGCCGCTTCCACGAGGGTCGCGCCTCGCTCATCTTTCCGCCTGGTCTTCATTTTTCCCCTCGTTGCGCCCCACAACGCCGACCCTGTGGTCAGATCACGCGGATAGCCCCAAACGCGTGAAGGCAGCTTCTGCCTATCTGCAACAGGCTATTGCAAATCGTGGAGACGGCAAGGGGTCGATTGACCTATCGACGCCACTATCCGTTGGGGACGAGGTGGATCGGGTTGCCCACGATGTAGGCCTTCCAGGTGACATGGTCTGAGGGGTTGGCACCGGCGGGGAAGACGTAACCCATCTGCCACCAGCAGTTGGTGCACGAGTACGAAACAGGAAGGTCGGCTTCCATCTTGAACCACTTGTTCTGGAAGTTCTCGTCGCTCGAAAGGGGTTCCCCGTTGTCAGCTACCACCGAACACGGGGTACGAACTCCCTTGTACGACCAAGTGGGGTCGTCGACGGTGTCTTTGATGTACCAACGACACGATGGGAAGGTGGCCCAGGAGCTCGCTCCGGTTGGATAGCGAAGCTCGAGGGTCCCCTCGTCGCCGACGTCACCCGGATCGAAACCTTCGACAACGAAGGTCTTACTCGCGTAATAGTCGGGCACTTCGGCCAGATACATGAACGAGTTCACCTGATCTGAGTTGAAGAATACGGAAAAGTCCCGGATGCCAAAGAGCTTGCCGGCTCCGCTCCCAACTCGAAGCGAGAAGCGATTGCTCCCGTTGTTGGTGGCATCAGTCCCCTCCACGATCACCTGGAGGACATACATCTCGCCCGCTGAGACCGGGATGTTGGTGCATATGTTCTCCCATGCCCAAGCTGCCGGATTGAACGGTGGGTCGTCGTCGGGGTTGATCTGCGGAATCGACGCATAGGACGCAGTGCAAATCGGGGCACCGTTGTCGGTGATCACCTCAGGTGTCGGGTCCGGGGCGTAGAGCTTGAATGTCGTCGTCGGGCCGGGTGCCGTGGTCGAGCCCAGTTTGTTGTCGCCAGTGCGATGGGCGTCGCCATACCCCGATGAGGTGCCTCCGTCATAGCGATGGTTGGGGTCGAGCCCCTCGATGGTGAGATTGTTGGTCGACGGGATGACTCCGAACAGATAGCCCGTGCTGCGGTAAAGGGGGTTGGAGGTGCAAGCCACCGCGGGAGCTCCTCCGTTGCAGTACGAGCTATAGGGATCCCCGTTCTGGGCATTGGTGTACTTCCCGTAGATGCCGATCCAGTAGTTCCCGGCGCAGGCGCTGGTGGTGGCGAAACAGGTCGGGTC
>JBAVIK010000090.1:0-2750 GCA_049686815.1 Acidimicrobiia bacterium
TCCGGGGATAACAGGCTTATACCCCCCAAGAGTCCATATCGACGGGGGTGTTTGGCACCTCGATGTCGGCTCGTCGCATCCTGGGGCCGTAGCAGGTCCCAAGGGTCGGGCTGTTCGCCCGTTAAAGCGGCACGCGAGCTGGGTTCAGAACGTCGTGAGACAGTTCGGTCCCTATCCGCCGCAGGCGCAGGAAATTTGATGGGAGCTGCCCCTAGTACGAGAGGACCGGGGTGGACGAACCTCTGGTGTGCGAGTTGTCCTGCCAAGGGCACGGCTCGTTGGCTACGTTCGGAAGGGATAAGCGCTGAAGGCATCTAAGTGCGAAGCCCACCCAGAGATGAGATTTCCCACCCGCAAGGGTTAAGGCCCCTGGTAGAAGACCAGGTTGATAGGCCGGACGTGTAAGCGCAGTAATGCGTTCAGCGGACCGGTACTAATAGGCCGAGGGCTTGGATAAAGAATCCAAACAATTGATGTGCTCGCTATGGAGTTCTCGACTTCCGGCCTGACCGGATGGAGTCTTAGAGAACTGAGAAGATTGTCCGGTGGCTAAAGCGGTGGGGAACCACCCGTTCCCATTCCGAACACGGAAGTGAAACCTGCCAGCGCCGATGGTACTTGGGGAGCAGTCCCCTGGGAGAGTAGGTCACCGCCGGACATAAAACGTCGAAGGGCTGCTGACTAGCGTTGGCGGCCCTTCACTTGTGAAGGTGTTTTGGCCTTCCCAATGCCAGGAGTACTCGTGGCCCAAGGATCTGACAAGAGCAGAGGACATAACCAGTCAGGTCACAACCGGCAGGGCAACAAGCCACGTCCCCACAGAACCATCACCTCGGTCCCGTCGGGTCAAATGCCGAAATGGGTCCGCGACGAGATACTTCGCTCCACACCCAAGGACAGACGGGACCCCGCCCTGACTCACCTTTCCAGAGGGATGGAACAGTTCGCTGACGAGAGATACCCCGCGGCTGCCTCCGAGCTCCGAAAGGCCAAGGAATTGTCCCCACGCTCGTCCACAGTCCGTGAATTGTTGGGTCTGGCGACCTACCGCTCGGGGTTATGGGATGAGGCGCTGCGCGAGCTACGCACATTCCGACGTATCACAGGCGACCTGATCCACATGCCGGTCGAGATGGACTGTCTTCGAGCACTCGGCCGTCCCGATGACGTCGACAAAACCTGGGATCGACTTCAGGAACATGACATCTCCTCGACGATCAATCACGAGGCGAGGGTGGTGTATGCATCCTTTCTCTTGGATGACGGTCGTGCCTCTGAAGCCTGGGCGATCATCAAGCCAGGTCGGCTAGTGGCCGACCCGTCACCGGGGGAGCTTCGGAGATGGTACGTGGCGGCACGGGTGGCATTGGCCGCCGGGGACAAGGCTGCGGCCCGTCGCCTCGTGGCCGCTCTCGATGAGCAGGAACCTGATTTCGAAGGTGTCGAAGCACTGCGTGAAGCGCTGATCTGAAATCTGTCGGCGTCCTCCGGCACAGTCCTCAGATACCCGCACTTCCCTCGATGGACAGGGGAGAATGCAATGGATCTCAATCTCATCGTCCTATGTGGACGACTTGCGACAGATGCCGAGCCACGAATGTTCGACTCCGGATCTCGGCTCATTCGCTATCTGGTCACCACGAGGACCGACCACCCGAGACGTCGCGTCGACGTGGTGCCGGTGACCCTATGGGACCCACCCGATGACCTGATGGACGAACCGGGAACCAAGGGCGAGCGAATCTGGGTGTGTGGCTCGATTCAGAGAAGGTTCTGGGAATCTCCCGACGGTCGGAGAAGCAGAGTCGAGGTCGTCGCCGAGCAGGTCAACTTCCGTGAAGCCGATGAATTGGCACCGGTTGACGTCACCTGAACCGCGGATTTCTCGTCCTTGGCTCCTTTGGCTCGCGGTGGAGGCGGTGGTCTATTGTGATCAGCGACCCTGTCGCTGTCTCACTTGGAGGTGCTCGCATGCCTTGGTACTGGTCCGACGACATCGCCCGAGCCCTCCGGGAGAAAAAGACCCTCACCCTGGATGAGGCGGCACGCCTGTCTACTCCAGTTGTGGCCTTTCGTCGTCCGGAAGCATCTCTCGGAGAAGCAATTCAGGCGATGATCGACGACGATGAGATTCCGCTTGCGGCTTGAATGAAGCATGGTCTCCTCCAGCCCAGGTGGCTCGTGGCGACCCTCGTGGTCGTTCTTCTGAGCGTTGTATTCGTAAGGCTCGGTTTCTGGCAGTTGGACCGGCTCGAGGAGCGTCGCAGCACCAACCTGGTCGGCGACAGCCGTTTCAGCCAGGAGCCCATCTCATTCGAGGAGGCGCTCGAAGAATTCGACGAAGAGGCTCTCGCATACCTGCGCGTCTCACTCGAGGGCCTTTTTGATCCAGCGAACGAGGTGTTGGTCAGATCTCAGGTGCATCGGGGGAGTGCCGGATTCCATGTGATCACCCCGTTGATTCTCACCGACGGGAACGCGGTGATGGTCAATCGAGGTTGGGTTCCGTTGAGCGTCGACACCGTGCCGGTTGGACCGGCGCCCCCATCGGGGGAGGTGTCGATCGAGGGGTGGATCCAGCTGTCACAAGAGAGGACGGCTTTGGGCCCCGCCGACTCAGAAACCGGTCGCTTGAGCACACTCAACAGGGTTGATCTCGACAGAATCCAAGAACAGCTCGAATACGAGATTGCCCCGGTGTATGTGGTGATGAGGGGGGAAAGCGGCGTTCTGCCAGAAGTGGTGGCACC
>JBAVIK010000091.1:0-1510 GCA_049686815.1 Acidimicrobiia bacterium
CTCCCAGACGTTGCCCGCCATGTCGTAGAGGCCGTAGCCGTTGGGCTCGTAGGAACCGACCGGGCTGGTTCGGGTCCAACCGTCGACCTCAGAGTTCTCGAAGGGAAATGCCCCCTGCCATGTGTTCGCCTTTGGCTTGGAGCCGTCCTGGGGATCTCCCTCACCCCATGTGAACTCGGCGCCGTCGAGTCCTCCCCGGGCCGCAAACTCCCACTCGGCCTCCGTCGGGAGGCGTTTCCCAGCCCAGGACGCATAGGCCTCAGCATCGGAAAAGGCCACGTGGACCACCGGATGATCATCCAAGCCGTCGAGATCGGAGTCAGGACCTGTCGGATGCCGCCAATCGGCGCCATGAGTCCAGGACCACCACTGGTGGAAGTCGTCGAGTCGAACCGGGCCGGCTGTCATCTGAAAGACGAGGGAACCAGGAACGAGGTCCTCTGGGACGGCACCCGGGTAGTCCTCGGCCTTGGGAGCGAGCTCGGCCTCGGTCACACGGCCGGTCTCAGCAACGAATTTCGCGAACTCGGCGTTGGTGACCGCATGAACGTCGATGTGGAACCCCTTTACCGTCACCCGCCGGCTAGGCCCCTCGTCGGGATAATGGTGGTCCGAACCCATGAGGAATTCGCCACCTTCAATCCAAACCTGGTCTGACATCGCCGAGCCCACGTTAGGCGCCGGATCAGCCCACCCCACCCGGGGGTGGCTCCCCGGTCGCCCTGATCCAGATGACTCGAGCTCCGCTTTCGGCGGCCGTTCGTGCCAGGGCAGCGATAGCGGCGAGCGTTGCTGCGAAGAGAGCCGCCTCGACCCAACTGGTCGACTCGTCGAGTGGGTTGGCGGGGTTCTCGGTCGAACTCACTCGGGACCAGGTGTACCGGGTGGCCTTCTGTGCTGCCCAGACCAACGCCGCTGCTGTGGTCCACACCAACATTCGCCAGGCAACATTCTTGCTCATCGAACTGGAACCTACCTACCGCGGCCAGGAGACATGGCTGGACCACCGCTCTACCATCGGGGACCACCTCAGGCCCTCGTAGCTCAGGGGATAGAGCACCGGTTTCCTAAACCGGGTGTCGGAGGTTCGAGTCCTCCCGAGGGCGCAAACCTATAGAGCCTCGAGGAACGCTTCGAGTTCAGCTAGGTACACATCCAAGCCGTGTCCCGGCACATGGATCTCGTGCGCAGCATTCGCTACCGGAACGACTCGGGCGTGCGTCTGGGCATCGATGAAACGTGTGGAATGCTCTGGATAGAAGGCACCTTCCAGCGATCGCTCTGCGTGCAGGACGACTGCCGGACATGAGAGACGCGTCTCTGGGTCAAGACCTGACCACAAGTCGCCCGAGGCGGCAGAATCGAGAGCCGCGGGGTCACAGGAGATCATGTCGGCGGCCCAAGCTTCGAGCGCCTCGCTACCGTAGAAGCTCAGAATTGTCTCGCCCGTATTGCGATGCGGGAATCCTGACAGCTCCTGAGCTACAGCGGATGGGGACAGCTCTTCCTC
>JBAVIK010000092.1:0-2041 GCA_049686815.1 Acidimicrobiia bacterium
GACGAACTCGACATCAGCGTGAAGACGCTCGAGACCCATATGGCACACATTTTCGAGAAGCTCGGGGCAGCAAGTGGCAAGGACGTCATGCGCATCGCTTTCGAGACGGGCTTCGTCGACCCCGACAGCCAGCCCCTCGCGGACCAATGAGGTCATGTCTCGCCGGCCGTCGGTGCGGCAATTGCGGAGCTATACGACCAGGTAGGTGTTTCGCGGGCCCAAACCACGAAGCTCGATTTCGCCCCTCGACTCGAACCGGAAACTGTCGCTCGACAACTCTCGTGTTTCCTCGCTCACGTGAACCCTGCCGGGAACTCCGGTCGACTGAAGTCGAGATGCCATATTGACGGTGCTGCCCCACACGTCGTATGCGAACTTCCGAGTGCCAATCACCCCACCCGCCACCGGACCCGTGTGAACTCCTATTCGTATGGTCATCCCCGGGAAATGCTCTGAAGAATCGGTGTGGTCCAGCATGGCCACGGCCAGGTCGACCACTCGGATTGCGTGGTCGGGTAACGGATCTGGAAGCCCCCCAACTGCCATGTAGGCGTCTCCGATGGTCTTGATCTTCTCCAGGCCACGTTCGGCAACTAGCTCGTCGAATGCACTGAACAGTCCGCTGAGGATGGTGATCACCTCGTCAGCAGCCAGAGCCGACGTCATCGAGGTAAAGCCGACGATGTCAGCAAAGAGAACCGTCACACTTGGGAAATCGTCGGCGATTGGGTTCTCGCCTTGTCGCAGCCGTTTCGACACGGCTTCTGGCAGAACGTTGAGGAGAAGACGCTCAGATTCTGATCGTTCGATCTCGAGCGCAGCTCGTTGGTCCTCGATCACCAACCGCTGATGCCAAACCTTCCGTCGATTCCTCTCTATGAGTCGCAGCCCCAAAAGACTCGCAGCTGAGGCAGCAGTGAGGAGGAAAGCATCGATGAGAAGGCCCTCCGGCGCGTCATAGAGCACAATCACCATGACAAATCCGATTGCGATCACAGCCGAACGTACCAACGCGTACACAAAACGGGTTCGAGAGACGAAGCCGAACATGTACAAAACAAGGATCGCGGATACTGCAAAACCCTCAACCGCTTGATTGGCTGATGCCAGAAGAAGAATGACAAGCCCATTGGCAGAGGTGAGCACAGCCGCCAGCGCATGCTGTCGGTTCATCGTGTTGGCCCATCCTGAAGTGGCATAGCTGACAGCGCCTGCTGCCGCCATCACACCGCCAACGAGTAGGGACGTTTCGTTGGCTATGTCGGTTCCGAGGGGGATGAGGAACGCAGCCAGCGCCCACATCACAACCGTTGCCCCAGTGATGATTCGATATCCGGCGAGACCCGCCTGACCCTCCTCCAGCTGGAACGTCTCTTCCAGCTCGGCGTCTTCGAAACGCAGACTGAACGGATCGAGCACACCCGGGTCAATCGGTCCATTCATCAGCGCAGACTAGAACTTCCGAATTCTCGGTTGGTCGGTCGAGCAGTTGGTGATTGGGGTCTGAAATGACCCGTTTTGAGCGGAACAGGGTGCCGTATGGGATGGGACCCTCCAAACCGGGTGTTTTGAGGTCGTGAGAGCCCAAACACCGGGT
Organism: Acidimicrobiia bacterium; assembly: GCA_049686815.1. Lineage (GTDB taxonomy): Bacteria > Actinomycetota > Acidimicrobiia > Spongiisociales > ZC4RG35 > JBAVIK01. The sequence goes on from JBAVIK010000092.1 coordinate 1,598, forward strand.
CTTTAGCCTCTGGCGACCTTCCAACCAGGCGGGAAGACTCGAAGACGGAGGCAGTGATATGAAGAGCTTTTCTAACAAGGTCGTGGTCGTCACCGGAGGTGGCAACGGGATCGGGCGTCAAGTCGTTTTGGACTTGCTCCGCCGCGGAGCACGGGTCGCCGCTGTCGACGTCCGTAAGGAGAGCCTCGACGAGACCGCCGAAATGGCGGGAGCCCAAGATCGTCTCGCGACATTCGTGGTGGACATCACCGATCGTCAGGTAACAGCAGCGCTGCCTGAACAGGTGATCGCCGCCCATGGAGCTGTCGACGTTCTAATCAACGTCGCCGGGATCATTCAGCCGTTCGTTCGGTTCAACGACCTCGAATACGAGGCGATCGAACGGGTCATGAATGTCAACTTCTACGGAACCGTCAACATGGTCAGGGCATTTCTTCCTCACCT
>JBAVIK010000093.1:0-3066 GCA_049686815.1 Acidimicrobiia bacterium
ATGTTGTTGGCCGGCTCCGTCGTGCGGGGTTATCTGACGAGGATGCCCACCATGCCTGGCAGATGTTGGCATCACACACGATGGGCTACGCCTTCCAAAGCGCCAACAAGCCGGGATTCGGTCAAACTGAGATGACGAATCTCCACGTATCGCTTGACCAGATCGGCGACGACTACCCCAACGTCGCCGCCATCGGACCTCAACTGGCCAACTGCCAATGGGATCGGGAGTACATGTTCGGGCTCGAGATAATCATCGACGGGCTTCAGGCAAGGCTCAACTGACCTCAGGTAAGGATCCGAAGAGCCCCGGATTCAGGAGTTTCCCGGTCCCAGCGTGGTGAACCCCCCTACCCCGGGTTGGGGAAATCTGAGTTAAATAGGCTCAAATTTGGAATAGTCTCTTTGTCACATCGGTTTTCCCTATTCACCTATCTGACCAAGGACAAACGGAACATGCCCGATACAGCACAGCTCACATTGCCAGTCCTCCCGCTCCACAACGGTGTGGTGTTTCCGCACATGGTGGTGACGATCTCGGTCGAAACATCCGAAGGCAAGGTCGCTGTCGACGCCGCCTCGAGATCGAACGGTCGCTTGCTATTGGTGCCGAGGCTGGAAGGCAGATATGCAAGCGTTGGGACCATCGCTGACATTCAGTCCGATGACGACGGAACTGTCGTCGTGACAGGTGTGGCCAGGGCGCGAGTCGGAGCGGGAAGCACCGACGACAACGGAGCCCTCTGGGTCGAAGCGGAGGCATACCCCGAGGTTGACATCATCGATGAAGGACTCGGGGAGCTCGTCACCGAATATCGGGCAGTGGTCACCGCGGTGCTCGAGAATCGCGGCCTCGCCGGTGTGGCCGAGCGTCTATTGACCATGGACAGCCCGTCGCGTCTCGCCGACCTGGCGGTCTACTCACCCGATCTCTCTCTGCAACAAAAGATCGAGCTACTCGAGGCTCTCGATATCCGACACAGGATCGGCCTGCTGTTGGAGTGGATGACCGAGCTTCTCGCCGATCTCGAGCTCCGAAGAAAGGTGCGGGAGGACGCCAGCGAGAGCATCGGGAAGAGTCAGAAGGAGTACATCCTTCGCCAACAACTCGATGCGATCAAGAAGGAGCTTGGCGAGGAGGGCGACGTCTCGTCGGAGTATCGGGAGAAGTTGGCAGAACGGGAGCTACCCGCAGAAGTTGCGGCATCCATCGAAAAAGAGATTGATCGTCTTGAGCGCATGAGCGACCAATCGCCAGAACATTCCTGGATCCGAACCTGGCTGGACACGATGTTCGACCTTCCCTGGGGCATCGATTCCGAGGATCGTCTCGATCTCGATGAGGCTTGGGCGGTGCTCGACGCCGATCACACCGGGCTCCACGATGTCAAAGAACGTATCGTCGAACATCTCGCAGTTCGCAAGCTTCGCAAGGAGCGGGGATTGCAGGACGACGCGGAGCGAAGCACTGGCGCCATTCTCCTACTTGTCGGACCCCCTGGCGTCGGCAAGACATCTCTCGGCGAGTCCGTTGCACGCACTCTCGGACGGGAGTTCGTCAGAGTCGCCCTGGGCGGTGTTCGTGATGAGGCGGAGATCAGAGGTCACCGTCGCACCTATGTGGGCGCCCGACCCGGGCGGATCGCGCGAGCTCTCACCGAGGCCGGAACGATGAACCCTGTTTTTCTCCTCGACGAGATGGACAAGGTGGGCAATGACTGGCGTGGCGACCCATCGTCGGCCCTGCTGGAGGTCCTCGACCCTGCCCAGAACCACACATTCAGGGACAACTACCTCGAAGTGAATCTCGACCTCTCTGAGGTCCTGTTTGTTGCCACAGCAAACGTCATCGAGACCATCCCTGGCCCTCTGCTCGATCGAACCGAGGTCATCCGAATCGATGGTTACACCGACAACGAGAAAGTGGAGATAGCGAGAGTCCATCTTCTGCCCCGCCAGGTCCGTGGTGCGGGCCTCGAGCCAGAAGAGCTCGACGTCACCGAGGATGCTCTCGCGGCGATCGTCGACCGCTACACCCGAGAGGCCGGAGTTAGGAACCTCGAAAGAGAGCTGGGCAAGCTTTCGCGCAAGGTGGCCACGAAAGTCGCCACCACCAGTGATTTGGGAACGATCACGGTCGAGGTGGATGACCTCCAGGAGTACCTGGGTAAGGCGAAGGTCTGGAAGGACGAGGCCTCCGATCGCACCGATGTCCCCGGAGTCGCCACGGGGCTGGCGGTGACAGGTGCAGGTGGTGATGTTCTATTCATCGAGGCATCCGTCATGGACGGCGAACCGGGGTTGACTCTCACCGGACAACTCGGTGATGTGATGAAAGAGTCAGCACAGATCGCGCTTTCCTACGTCGAGGCACACAGCGACGAATTGGGGATCAAAATCGACCGAACCAGGAGTCGATTCCATCTTCACGTGCCGGCAGGAGCGATTCCGAAGGACGGACCGTCCGCCGGTGTCACGATGTTGACCGCGCTGGTATCGCTTCTCACCGACCGAAAGGTGAAGCCCACCGTCGGCATGACCGGAGAAATCACCCTCCAAGGCAAGGTTCTTCCGATCGGAGGCGTCAAGCAGAAAGTTCTCGCGGCGCATCGTGCCGGACTCACCGAGGTGATCGTGCCCCGACGCAACGAAGTCGACCTCGACGACGTGCCCGAAGAGGTGCGTGAGGAGCTCACATTCCACATCGCCGATACGGCCAACGACGTTCTGGCAGCCGCCCTCGGCTGAGGTCCTGTCAGGAAGGTGAACCGCGGCGAACGGCGTTAAACGGACTGACGATCGCGATGCTCGACAGTGCCGTCGGCATGGAGGGCAAAGCGACCATCGCCGCGAGCGTGGACCGGGTCTGACCGCTCCCACGGCCAACCGCCGAACTGGGTTCGTTGGTAGTCGTCAACAGCCTGTCTCAGCTCCTCGGGTGTGTTCATGACAAACGGGCCCATCTGAAAAACGGGCGCTCCGATTGGCCTTCCTTGCAGAAGGAGAAACTCGGCCGGTTCACCGTGATTGACGAGGCTCACCCCATGGGAGGGCTCGAGATTGACAC
>JBAVIK010000094.1:0-4473 GCA_049686815.1 Acidimicrobiia bacterium
TCTACTCAAGGAGATATGGGCACGTGAGCGAACCAATGAAGCCAGAAGACCAGGAGCTCCTATCAAATTTGAGGGGAATTCTCGACGAAACCGACCCGGTTCCCGAAGAGACGTCCCAGTTCGCCAAGGCCGCCTGGAGTTGGCGTGATATTGACGCTGAACTGGCCAATCTCGAGTTTGATTCGAGCACAGAAGACCTACCGAGCGGGGTGCGTTCAACGGCCACAGCGCGAATGCTTTCGTTTCAGGCAGGTGAGTGGACCGTCGACATCGAATACAGCGAACACACCCGGCGCTTGCTGGGCCAGGTCAACATCTCTCAACAATGCACTGTTGAACTCCACTTCGCCGGTGGCGCTGTTGGCGTCTACAGCGACGACCTGGGGAGGTTCGACTTCGACAACGTTCTGCCGGGGCCGATCAGTCTCGTCGTGCGGACTCCGGGCAATCTCCACGTGATCAAGACCGAGTGGACCGTTCTGTAGCCCAGATCGAAGGTATCTCGGGACGTTCCCACACCTCTCTACCTACGAGCCCGTCGCTTTGCGGTGGGTACGCAAGAGAGGAGAGCACATGCTCCACAAGACCCATGACAACGCTTCCAAGCGATTCAAACGGCAACTGCGGCTCCACATACCGTTGCTTGACCTGGAGAATCCGGTGAAGCGCTACCTGGGCGACCGTGGTGTCGGTCATCGTCGATTCGGTGAGCCGAGTCAGCGGGGATGGGGGCGGCTGACGATGCGTCTCGCCATGTGAAACAAGTCGTCAGTCCGGCGTGGAGGGATCCGCCCGGAGTGATCGGGCACCACCTTGGACGAGAGAACGGGAGCCTCAAGAGGCTCCCGTTCTTTGCTGGAGTGACTCTGACAAGAAGAAACCCCGGGATCGTGAGGATCCCGGGGTTTACCTGTCGGCTGGTGGTCCTACTGGGGGCCACCGGTGCCAGGCTCGAGGTGGAGTCCGCTGGACGGTTGGCTCTGAGCTCCCGCTGGAGCGTCGTTCAGCTCCTTGAGTTTGTCTGCCAATCCGGTTCCGGCCGGAGCCCTGCGAACGTCCGCATCCGTGGTGTTCATTTCCCAGATGCGCTCGATGAAGGCCTCCCGGTTTCGCTCGATGACTTGGGGAGCGGTGTTTAGCTCCTGAAATCCCTCGGCATAGCGGAGTTCGGGGTTGACGATTGCTGACTCCGTCTGTGTGGCGTTGTATTGCTCGACAAATCGGAGTTCGGGGTTGACGACGGCGGATTCCGTCTGTGTGGCGTTGGCCGCATTGTCAGCTGCCCCCTGATTGGAGATTGCGAAGCCGACGCCTGCCGCTACGACAAGACCGGCCACGACCATTCCAATCAGTCTTCCTGATGGTCCTTTTCCGGAAGTGATTTCCGGGTGGACGACTGTGGTTGACATGATTTCTCCTCACGTGTCCCGTGATGGGCGATTTGCCCATTCGCAGGAGGAGAGGACCTTCGAGGCTCACTGATACGAGAATTGTGAAAACCTCACAAACGAGACGCGACGTGCGAAGCGTTGACGTCTATCTGGTGAAGACGTGGACGGTCCAGAGCGTGCCGTTTTCGTCTACCCACACGCCAACTCCGACGTTGGTGTAGTCGCCGACCATGTTTGCCAGGTGACCGCTGCTGCCGGCGAGAGAACTGAAGATCGATCCGACCGAGCCTCCCTTGCCGACGTTCTCCCCGGCCGCCGACCACGGTGGGAGCAAATTGCTGATGTTTGAGTGCTTGAGCTTGTTTGAGTCCGACATCGACTTCGCCCAATCACGCGCCCGTGAGTTCAGCGAGCCGTTCGACGAGAGACCTCCCAGTCCGTTGGACGCTCGCAGCGAGTTGATGCGACTCCTGAACTCGCCCTCATAGTCGGAGCGGAATCCGGCCTGGACCGTCGCCGGGGGAGAGGCAGGTTGGGTCGTTGTGGACGTCGGCTGGTTCTGAGTGCCACCCGAACTCGACTGAGTCTTGCTCTTGGTCTCCTTGACTGACGTCTGGGTGGTGGTTGTTGCCGGGACGGTCGTGGTTGTTGTTGACGTTGCCCGGGTGTTGGCTTCTTCAGTGAGCTCTTCTTCGGCTTCAGCGAGATCTTCCCCTCCCGGCGCCTCTGCGGCGAGGACAAAGGCGAGAGTGGTCGGGGGAGTGGCTGTGCCGCTGAACGTTGGGGCAGGGGCAACTTCGGCCGTCTCTATTGGTTCGGACCGAAGTACGAACCCGAGGGCGACGCTCAGTGCAACAACACCGGCCAGCGCATACAGGTGTGGGGGACGCATTTAAGAGGGAGCCAGGGACCCTAGCGGTTGTCCGACCCTTCCCTCAACCGATGCCCCCGTCGCTCGAGGAAAACGCCTTCAGGGTCACAGGTACTTGAGGGCAGATCCAGTGTTGAACAAGACCACAGTCTCCTCCTCAGATATCCATCCGCTCCCCCTCAGCTGCTCAAAGGCAGAGAGCACCGCCCCTCCTTCAGGCGAGCCCCAAACGCCACCCTGAGTAGCGAGTCGGGAGGTGGCCTCGAGCATGTCCGCTTCTGTCACCGTCACACCCGTCCCGCCGGTAGAACGGAGGCCCTCGAGCATCAGCCGATCACCGATCGCCGCCGGAACCCGGAGACCGTAGGCCGCGGTGAAATCGGGGTCCTCCCAGGGAACGGCGAAATCCGCTTCTTCATGGAAAGCCTTCACGATGGGGGCACACCCTTCGATCTGCACCGCAACCATCCTTGGTCGAGTCGCGTCGATCCATCCCAGAGTTTCCATCTCGTCGAACGCTTTGACCATGCCTATCAGCCCCGTGCCCCCACCCGTCGGGTAGAAGACAACGTCTGGAAGTCGACCCATCTCCCAGAACAACTCGTAACCCATCATCTTCTTCCCTTCGACCCGGTATGGCTCATGAAGGGTGGCAAGGGAGAACCAGCCGTTGGCGGCGGCTCGGTCACGCTGGTCCCGGGCGGCGTCTGCGATGGTGCCGTCGACCAATATCACGTCTGCTCCATATGCCCGACTCTCCCGGATCAACGTTTGGGGTGTGTTCGCAGGCACGGCGATCTCGACCTCGACGCCGAGAAGAGCCGCGTAGGCAGCCGCGGCGGAACCTGCGTTCCCATTCGACGGGAGACAGAACTCCGTCGCACCCAACTCCAGGTTTCTGACCATGGCGACTGCCATTCCCCGGGCTTTGAACGAGCCCGTCGGATTCTGGGATTCGTCTTTGATCCAGACATTCGGCCCAAAGGCGGGGGCTTTGATCAGCGGCGTCGCTCCTTCGCCGAGAGTTGGGCTGTCGGAACCGGCGCCGGCTGGAAGCACTTCGGCAAAGCGAAATTGACCGGGAGCTCTGGTCAGAATCTCGGTGAGTTTTGGCATTTCAGGGTTGTCCAGGTCGTAGCGGACCAGCAGGGGGCCACCGCACTCCGAGCAAACCGTCTGCAACACCTCAGCGTCTTCGATGTGAGAGCAATTGCCACACTCGAGATGACTGAGAAAGCCTCTCACGGTCGTCTCCGCGTCAGGCGAAACAGGTGATCCTCGGCGGTCTCGACCTCACGCTGAGCCTGTCATCTTCGATGCTGGCGGCTCCAGCCGCGGTGTCGGTGAACAAGTCCATCCCAACGAGCCTAGGGGTCGGTTGCAGATTGCTAGCTGGAGAATTCCGAAACGATTTCGGCGATCGGATAGTCGACGGTCGTGGACGTGTTGGGGACGGCCAGACTTTCCCAAGTCCCGCCGGAGACCCGCCATCGGGCCGTCCAGTCGTATTCGACCGTTATCTGACTGCCTTCCTGACGTTTCTGCTCGTAGATGTGGGTGGCACCGCCGTCGGGGTAGCCGGAGAGCGCTCTGGCCGTTGGGGGATAGACATTCTGTCGGCCATCTCCCCAGTCGACGAGGACCAGCGAGACCTCGATGAAGATGTCGAGCGTCGTCGATCCACTGGCTATCTGAGCGGTGTGATCGTCTGGCACTTCAACCGCGACGAAGGTGTCGAGACCGGTGATGCCTTGCCCGGGCGGCGGATTGAGCAACGGTGTCGGTGGGTCGTGGATGTACTGGGTGACGTATGCCCAGGCGTCCGCCGATGGGTCGGCAAGTGCAGCAGGCTCGGAGCTGCATCGGGGGACCACCGGCCCGACCGCGATCGGACCGGGGGTGTTCGGATCGGGGTCGAACCCAACTTCAGCCGAGCCGTCGGCAAACTGAATCAGAATGAGGAACTGGGTTGAGGCCGAGGTGTAGTACCAACACTGACCGGTGACATCGGTGCCCATTTGCGGATAGAGGACACTGGGAACATCCGCATCGGAGGAGTAGTCGATGACCTCACCACCGGAGATACGACAACGGGTGACGGTTTCTGACCGGCCGAAAAGTGGATTGATTTCTCGGGCAACCCAACACGATGAGAACTCCGCTCCTTGCGCAATTCCCGGGATCACCAAAGAACCAATGAAGGCAGCTACT
>JBAVIK010000095.1:0-4293 GCA_049686815.1 Acidimicrobiia bacterium
GCTCTACGCCCACTGGCGCGCGATCCGCGATATCGAAATAGCCACTGAGCAACTCATGCTTGATTTCCGGAAAGGCATCCTCCTCCTCGTACTCCCAGAGGGCAACGGCGAGGTCGTAGACGAACCACCCAAACCCACAGTCGTCAAAATCGACAAGGGAGACAGAGTTTCCGGCCCCTATGAGCAGGTTGGTAGGTGTCGGATCGGCGTGGATGAGACCGAATCGATCTGGGCCGGTGCCGAGGCCAAGGAGGATCCCACTCACTTCGACACGCGCATCCTCGAGCATCGAAGCCGTCCTGGCGTCCCACGAACAGCAGTCGGTGGCGCGACCCCACCGCGGATTCTCCCCAACCAGGGCGTCAGAGTCCCAGCGGTGGCGGTCGAACCACACCGGCCCTGTCCAAGTCGCCGAGAACGCGTGGAGAGCCGCTAGCAGTTGCCCAACTCGGAAAACGACGGGATCTGGATCGAGGTCAGCGAGCTGTCTGCCTTCGATCCACGACATGACGACGACTACACGAGTTTGTCCCATGTCGTCCTCGACCAGCGCCACGTCTTCGCCATGAGAAGTCAGTTGGACATTCGGAACCTGAATCCCTGCCTGATGGGCCGCTGACATCCACGAAACCTCGGACCGGATGGCGTCGACGGTCTGTGTACCGTGGCGTTGAAGTCGAACTGCGCGGACAGATCCGTCTCGAAACCCGGCGCGGTAGACCTGATTCTCGCCGTGCCTGATGAGGTCGAGAGCGACTACGTCACCGAACCCATACTGGCCCAGAGCGATGCGAACGAGTCTCTCCTCGGCTCCAGCGGAGCCCGGATCACTCACCTGACCTCAGTCGGTGACGCCTCGGAACTCGATAGTCGTGGCCTTTGGCCGAAGCGACGGCGTCAGCGAGACGATCAACGATCGGGCCTACCTCATCGAGTTCGAGCAGCAACCCTGGCTTCCACTGAAGAACCGAGTGATCGAACCCTGAGGCGATTGCCCATACGCCGCGCTCGTACAACTCGCGCTGCACGTAGATTGCGCCATCGGGATGATCGAAGCGAAGCCCCATGATCAATCCGAGCTGTCGTATCTCGACCAGATAAGGCTCGCTCCCCTGCAACGAGTCCAACTCATTTCGCATTGCGGTTGACAACTCGAGCACATGCGACACCACGTCGGGTCTCGTCGTTATCTCGAGGACCTTCTCTCCCACCACGCAGCCGATCTCAGATCCGCCAAACGTTGAGACGTGGCCCCATCCGTATTCGTGGAGCCACCCCGCGACGCGTTCGGTGAGCAGCACGGCGGCGATCGGATATATGCCCCCCGATAGGCCCTTGGCAGTGATCAGGATATCGGGCTCGATGTGATGAGCTTCCACAGCCCAAAGGTGGCCCGACCTACCCAACCCTGCCTGGACTTCGTCTGCGATGTAAAGGATGTCGTGTTCCCGGCACAGGTCTGCGATTCCTTTCAGGTATCCCATGGGTATCACGGGGAACCCGTACGTTGCGGGAACCGTCTCGATCAGCACACCTGCGATGTCACCGTCTTCATGCAAAGTGGTCTCGATCGCCTCGAGGTCACCAAACGGAACCTTGATGAACTCATCCGGGCGATCGCTGAGGAAGTAACGGGCCGCTCCATCCTCACCGGCCGCGCCGGAAAGACCAGTTCGCCCGTGATACCCCTGCTCGAGTGTTACCAGCCGGCGCCTCCCTGTAGCCGCCCGCGCCGTCTTGATGGCGATATCGACAGCCTCACTCCCACCCGATGCAAAGACTGCAAAGGGCATCTCACCCGGTGCTCGATCAGCCAGAGCAGACGCAAATGACGCTCTGGCCATGGACGGAAAGTGATGATTCCCGATGTCATAACGGCTCGCAGCTTCCACCAGAGTTTCGATGACCTCAGTGTTGCGATGGCCGAGGTTGAACGTGCCCCCGTTCAAGTGGAGGTCGTAGAGGCGGTGACCGTCGATATCCCAGAGGAAGTAGTCCTTCCGTCTGTCGATGACAAGTGGAATATGAGACTCCTCCCAGAATCGAACTCTCTGGGGAGCCACATGCCGCGTGTTCGCTTCGAGGACAGCTTGCTTCCGAGTCGAGGTCATCCAGCCATCAGCCCCAACACGTCGTAGACCAGATTGGCCGCCGCCAGAGCGGTCACCTCAGCGTGGTCGTATGGCGGTGAGACTTCGACAACGTCGAGCCCCACCACCTCCAACCCTGTCAGGCCGCGGAGGATCGCTGCGAGCTCTCGAGTCGAAAAGCCACCTATCTCAGGTGTTCCAGTTCCCGGAGCGAAGGCTGGATCGAGGACATCGATGTCAACCGAGATGTATAGGGGAGCATCACCTACGCGATGGCGGATCTTCTCGATCACCCCACTGATTCCGATCGAATCGATCTCGAAGGTTCCGACTATCCCGAATCCCAGGGCCTCGTCTTCGGTGAGATCTTCGGCACCGTATAGCGGGCCCCGGATCCCGACGTGGATCGATTGACCGGCGAGAAACAGGCCCTCCTCGGAAGCCCGACGGAACGGTGTGCCGTGGGTGTAGGGAGCGCCGAAGTAGGTATCCCATGTATCGAGATGGGCATCGAAGTGAACCAGCGCAACCGGACCGTGGACACTATTGACCGAGCGCAGGATCGGCAGGGCAACGGTGTGATCCCCACCCAGAGCGACGACCCTGCCGCCATCGGCGAGCAGAGGTGTTATGGCCCCTTCGATCGATGCGATTGCATCAACGATGTCGAACGGATTGCAGGCCACATCACCCGCGTCCACAACTTGTTGTGCATTGAACGGTTCTACGTCCAGGTGGGGGTGGTAGCGCCGGAGAAGCCTGGAGCCTGCCCGGATCGCCTGCGGTCCAAAACGTGCTCCCGGCCGATACGTGGTGCCCGAGTCGAAGGGGATCCCCACGACTGCCACGTCGAAAGTCCCCGCGGTCTCGAGGCTCGGTAGCCTGGCGAACGTTGCGGGGCCGGCGAACCGTGGTACCTCCCGAGCGTCGACTGGGCCGAGGTTGACATTCGGTTCGTTCATTTGCCGGCCGCCTTGACCGCAAGCACAGGACACGGAGCCGCGAGAAGAATCTCCTGGGCGTCCGAGCCGAGCAGTAGCTTTCCAACTCGGGAACGACTTCTGACACCGATGACCAACAGATCGGCGTCGACCTCGACCGCTGCCTGTATCACGTCCTGTGCAGGGCTCTGACCGACCACGACCTCGTGAAGGGCGTGTTTGACCCCAGCCTGGTTCAGTCTCGACTCCATCGCATCTCCTACTCGTTGTATCTCGGCGACTGATCCCTCTGTCTCGGAGCGCCCGCCGCGGGACGAATGAATGACAACGAGCCGAGCGTCTCGTGCCAGCGCAGTCTCCACTGCGACATCAAACGCCTCTTCCCCCTCCGGAGACGGCCGATATGCCAGCACGATGATCATGATGAAGACTCCTCCTCGAGCACCTCTCCCCCTAGATACATGGCGTCGAGGAGGTCCCTGTCCTCGAGGAGATCCGTCGCATTCCCCTCCAGGACGAGGTCACCGTGGTTGAGGACATAACCCCGGTCGGCTTGAGCCAACGCCAGATCGGCGTGCTGTTCGACAAGGAGGACACCGGCAGCGGTGTCATCGGCAACCTGTCGTACCACGGGCATCAAATCCTCGTAGATCACGGGCGCGAGACCGAGACTCATCTCGTCGACCATGAGAAGCCTCGGCTCGGCGACAATGGCCCTGCCCAGAGCCAGCATCTGCTGCTCGCCTCCTGAGAGCAGCCCGCCACGCCTGCTGAGAAGACGCCCGAGTGCGGGGAAATACTCGATGGCTCGGTCGATGTCCACCTTGCCTCTGGTCTTGGCCAGCTCCAAGTTCTCGCGAACCGTCAGTTGGAACAGCACTCCCCGGCTCTCCGGGACATGGACGACGCCACGACGCGCCGAAAGATGAGCTTGACGGAGTTTGGGCGCGGGCTCGCCGACGACTTCGATAGATCCCTGGTAGATGTCGACCAACCCAGATACAGCGAGCAGAGTCGTGCTCTTTCCGGCTCCGTTTGGCCCCAACAAGGCAACGACCTCGCCCGGGTCAACGTGCAGGCTCAGATCGCGGACGACGGCCACACCGCCGTAGCCGACGTGCAGATCGGCGATCGAGAGAACTGAGTCCGTCACGAGTCACCGCCAGAACCACCCAGATAGGCGGCTATCACCTCGTCGCTGGTCCGAATCTCCCCCGGAGTGCCGGTGGCGATGAGCTGGCCGAACTCCAGCACATGAATCC
>JBAVIK010000096.1:0-8025 GCA_049686815.1 Acidimicrobiia bacterium
GGTGGTACCTCCACCGCAGATCAGTTGGAAAAGCTCGCCAGTCTCCACGACTCAGGCAAGCTCACTGACGCCGAGTTCCAGTCACAGAAGGCGAAACTTCTCGCCTGACCTGTCCAGCAATCGAAACAAAGTGGAAGGGGCTCCGAGAATCGGGGCCCCTTCTCTATTGTCGCCTGCCCGGCGGGACGTCTACCCGGAGACTCCCTGGAAAGGGCGGAATGCGAGGGGCACGAACTCTTCACTGAGTTGGGCAAATCTCACGATTTCCATCCCGTACAAGAGAATGGCCGCCGCGTAGTAGACAAGGGCCAGACCGAGAACGAGAGCGCCGGCCACCCCCGCGGCCGATGTGAAGCCGAACACATCGAGATACACGCCATATCCCCAGGCGCCGGCAACGAGCATCGTCATCGACACCACAGATGCAAACCACACTTCACGCCACGAGACCTCTTCGTTGGGCGTGAACTTGAAGAGAATTCCGACAAAGAGGACCCCAAGCGCGATAGCCGCAAATGACCCGGTCACTCTCACGACGACATCGAGGATCTGACTGCTCAAGAATTCGTCGATCAGCCCGACAAGTGCTCCTACGGCCAGATTGAGCGTGAGCAGGACCCCTGCACCGAGGACAGCCGCCAACCCAAAGACCCGTCGCCGGATTGAGGCCCTCACCCCCCGCTGCCGAGGCACGCCAAAAAGGATGTCGACCACCTCCTTCCATGCCACGAAGAGGAGGCTCGAGGCGAAAAGCAGGACTCCGAGGCTCGCCAGCGAGACGATGAGGCGGCTCCCACCGATGTCAATACTGTCTACGGCGTTGATGATTGCGCGAGCTGGTTCCGGCCCGAGAAAGTCGGAGATGGCCTGCTCGACATCCACGTCCACCGCCTGACCCAAGAACACCGAGGCAATGGTCAATGACAGGAAGAGCACGGGGATGAGGGCGAACAATGCGTAATACGCCACGCCTGCTGCAAGACGCATGGCACGGTTGTCTATCCACGCTTGAGCCGAGTCATACAAGAGTCGATAGGTCGAGCGGAGTCTCGGGAAGGAACGGCCATCCATCGCCGCTGAGAGTAGGTCAGTGCCAATAGCTGAGGTCGCCACCTGCGATCCCCTGCTCGGAGAGCTTCGGTTCCTATCCTGCGCTGCCGTGGAGTCATCGAAGACAGATCACCCCGAACGCGGCTGGAAGAATTTCGAATCTTCCTCCGACGCATATGTGACAGTCACAGGCCTGCTCGTGTTGGTGATCGTTCTCCCCATCCTCAGTCAGGACTCAGCAAGCGTGGAACGTGTGGTGACGGCCGCGGTGGTCGGCGCCACGGTTACTCTAACGATGGCCGCATCGCGTGCCCCCCGTTGGGCGATAAACGCATCGTGGATCATTGGGATTGGCGCATTGATTGTGATCCTGATTCCCGACGTGAGCATCGACCTCCGTGCTACTGCAACGGCTGTCCTTTCCATCATGATGGTTTCTGCACCATTTGTGATCCTGCGCAGGATCATCCGACACGAGAAGGTGACCGCGACAACGATTTGGGGTGCGATTGCCGCCTACCTCGCGTTCGGCATCGCATTCAGCCTCGCCTACAGCGCCGCCGCACAGCTGAGCCCCGGTGCGTTCTCCGGTATGACAACTGCGACCCTGAGCGACACCAACTACTTCAGCTTCGTCACCATGACGACACTCGGCTATGGCGACATCGCGCCCGTCGAAAACATTCCCAGAGCCCTGGTAGTGATGCAAACCCTGATCGGGCAGATCTATCTGGTGGTTGTGGTGGCCCGCGCCGTGTCCTTGCTGGGAAAGCCGAATGCTCGATTTCGTGCCCAAGACAACGAGTAGTCGGAGGCCAACGCACCGGAGGCCGCGTGCCCTTATCCTGTGGAACCTCCGCCGGTGGCAACCATGAACAAGGACAGAAGCGATCACATCCCCGACGACGCCAACGAGGCGTTCGTATATGGAACGCCGGCCGGCTCCGAGAACTACAACCAGGACGGCAAGCTCAGAAAGAAGTTCTACGAGTCGGAGCTTGCCCGGCTCCAGGAGGAATTGGTTCGGCTCCAATATTGGGTCGTTGCCAACGATCTGCGGGTTGCCATCATCTTCGAAGGGCGGGGATCTGCCGGCAAGGGCGGGGTGATCAAGAGGATCACCGAGCGGACCAGCGCTCGCATCGTGAGGGTCGCCGCGCTCCCAAAGCCGACCGAGCGGGAGCAAACCCAGTGGTACTTTCAGCGCTATGCCGCCCATCTCCCGGCAGCCGGTGAGATAGTCCTGTTCGATCGCAGTTGGTACAACCGGTCGAATGTCGAGTGGGTCATGGGCTTCTGCACCGAAGAGGAGCATCGCGAGTTCCTACGTTCCTGCCCCGAATACGAGCGCATGCTGGTCCGATCTGGAATCAGTGTTCTGAAGTACTGGTTCTCAGTCAGCTACGAAGAGCAGTCCAAACGCTTCGCCTCTCGGAACCAAGAGCCGATCAAACGCTGGAAACTCTCAGATATGGATCTCGAGGAGCATCGCCAGTACGTGCGCTATTCGATGGCCAAGGACACGACCTTCCAGTACACCGACATCAAACAAGCGCCGTGGTACGTCGTACCCTCGGACGACAAGAGGAGAGCGCGACTCAACACGATCGCCCATATCCTCACCCATTTCGACTACTCGGACCTGACGCCAGACCCCGTCAAGCTTCCCGAAATGGAACGTCTTCCCTACGTACGACCGCCTTTCAAAGAACAGACCTTTGTCGAGCAGATCTACTGACCGTCGGACAATGGACATCATCGATAAGCATTTCGCGGCAGAGAACGCACACGATGTCGATGCGACCCTGGCGACGTATACCGACGACATCGTCTGGGACGATGTCACCCACCCGGACGCTCCTTTCCACGGAAAGGAAGAAGTCGGCGGTGTCTACTCATCGATTCTCGACGCGATACCCGACGTGGTGCTCACCTCTGTCAAGAGGTTCGAAGGCGAGAATGGCAGATACGTTGTCGATGAGTCGGTTCTCAGTGGTCATGTCACCGGCGAGTGGGCGGGGATGAACGGTGGAGGAGCGCCGGTCGAAGTGAGAATTCTCCACATTTTCGAGGTTCGGGATGGTCTTATCAGCTACGAGAACGCGTGGTTCGATGCCGCCAACGTTCAACGACAGATCATCGATTGGAAAAGAGCACAGGGCTGACTGACCGGCAGGGTCAGGGCTACTCGTTCAGTCTGGTGTCGGCGGCTCGGCCAACTACAAACCAAATGGCCTGAACCGGCACATCACCTTTGTTGAACAACCGGTGTGGAGTGGTGGAGTCAAACGCAATCGAATCTCCACTATTCAATTCGTACTCGACAAAGCCAATCTGAATACCGAGTGTCCCGGTCATGACATAGCCGTACTCCCGGCCGTGGTGACGCATGAGTGATTGATCGGGCGTGGAGGCGCCACCAACTTCGTAGGTGGCTTGGAGAAAATCAACGGCGTCCTCAGATTCGACTGTCAATTCCTCCCATCGGACACCGGAATCCAGATCTATGACCTGGCGTTGCCCGGGGTGGACGACAAATGAAGGTGGTGCCGATCCATCCTTCAGTGGCATCACGTTGTCTGCGGAGTCATCACCCTTGATGATCTTGTCGAGTGACACGCCCAACTCGGTGACAATCGCGTACAACGTCCCGACCGACGGCTTGGACAGCCCACTCTCGAGTTGGGAGATCAAACTGGCCGACAGACCCAGTCTTCTAGCCAGCTCGCGCTGGCTGATTCCGGCTCTCGTTCGCTCCTCTTTGAGACGGTCTCCGATCGCGTCGAGGGCCTCTGGCACCGTTGGGGCCGGCCTTGGGTCGCTCACAGGAGCATCCAGCCACCGTCGATATAGAGATCCACACCGTTCATTGCCCTGTTCTCCAGGAGGAACACCGTGGCGTCCACCACTTCGGCCATCGTCGCCAGCCTCTTGGTGGGTGTCCGCTCAATCACCGCATCGAGCGGCTTGCTCTCCCAAAACGGACTGTCGCCCACGATCCCAGGATGAATCGCGTTGAATCTGATCGGGGCCAACTGAATGGCGAGAGTCCGAACGAGACTGCTGATCCCTCCGTTCACGGTGGTCACGGTCGTCGACCCCGGATAGGGGCGGTCTTTGGCTCGCCCACCAAACAGAACAACCGAGGTCTCATCGGAAAACCGGTCGAGGAGCGCGTGAACAATCGTCGTGTATCCGACCAACTTCATAGTTGTCAGATTGATTGCCGCGGCGATGTCATAGTCACGTACCGGATTGTTGTCACGAGCAATAGCCGATAGAACCAGTCGGGACACATTGCCCACCCCGGCAAGTGCATCTGCAATCAACTCGGGTTGACTCAAATCGAATCCGATGCCGGATACGCCTTCGCCGATCTCGGAAGCTATCTCGGCGGATCTCCCCTGTTCACTCCCGGTGATGACCACAGCCGAGCCTTGCCCTTGGTAGTGCCGGGCGATCTCTCTCCCCAAGCCTCCGGTACCGCCAACTATCAAAACACTTCCGTCGGCCATGTCGACTCGCTCCCTGATTGAATAGAAGCGAGGATATACGGAACGACCCGGAGTGTGTAGTGGCACTGATCGATTTGGCTCGGAACCTTGAGCGATAGCCGCCTATTTGATGTTTGTGTGGTGGGTGCTGGATTGATCGGCCTCGCCGTGGCCAACGCGATCACCGAGAGTTTCACGGGCATCTCAATTCTCGTTCTCGACAAGGAAGAGCATGTCGCTGCTCATCAGAGCAGTCACAACAGTGGGGTCGTCCACTCCGGGCTCTACTACAAGCCGGGATCGTTGAAAGCCCGGCTGTCAGTCGAGGGGAGAGAGGCGATCTACCGGCTCTGCTCGGAAGCCGGTATCCCGTTTGAACGCTCCGGGAAATTGGTGATTGCCACTCACCAGGCCGAGATTGGCACCCTTGATGAGTTGGAGAGACGAGGGCGAGCCAACGGCCTCAGCGGATTGCGAAGAATCAGCTCGGATGAGATACCTCAATTCGAACCAGAAGCAGTGGGACTCGAGGCACTCCACATCCCAGAGGCTGGGGTCGCCGACTTCCCATCGGTCGCCGAACACATCGCGAGGGTGCTGAATCAGGCCGGAGCGACAATCATGCTCGACCAAGAGGTGAGCGGGATCGCTCAAAGCGGAGACGTGGTAACAATCACCACATCGACAGATCAATTCCGGGCCCGCGTATTTGTCAACTGCGCCGGGTTGCATTCCGACCAGGTGGCCACACTGGCGGGGGTGGAAGCCAACGTGAGGATCGTGCCATTTCGCGGTGAGTACTACCGACTCAGTGAACGTTCCGCTGGTCTCGTGAAGAGCCTCATATACCCGGTCCCCGACCCCCGTTTTCCGTTCCTCGGAGTCCACTTCACGAGACGCATCGACGGCTCAGTCGAGGTTGGCCCCAACGCTGTCCTGTCGCTTGGACGGGAGCACTACCGCAATACCAAGCCCGACTGGAACGAGGTGCGCGAGATACTCGGCCACCGTGGATTTCGAAGGCTGGCCATGAAGCACTGGCGCTCCGGTGCCAAGGAGTTGGTCAATTCTCGGTCCACCAAGCGATACGCCAGTCTCGCCAGACGGCTCGTACCAGCATTGCGAAGTGAGGATCTCGTGAAAGGCGGCGTCGGTGTCCGGGCCCAAGCGGTCGGCAATGACGGTGTCTTGGTCGACGATTTTGTCATCGAACGCGCCGGTTCGACGATCCACGTGCTCAATGCCCCCTCGCCAGGTGCCACAGCGAGCATCGCAATCGGGAGATATGTCGCTACCAGGGCCAGTGAACTGATCTAGACATCAGCACAAATGAGTTGTGTAGTGTCACTGATCAGTGACCACCGCAACATCGACAGTGGCAGTGATCGGCACCGGGAGAATGGGTGGTGCCATGGCCGGAACACTTGGCAAGGCCGGTTTTGAGCTCATCCTGTGGAATCGAGACACGACAAAGACGGAAGCCTTGGCCACCAAACTGGGGGCAGAGGTGGCCACAACGCCTGCAGAAGCTGCTTCCAGCGCGGATGTGGTCCTTTCGAGCCTCGCCGATGACGCCGCAGTCATGCATGTCTACCTGGGGACCGACGGTGTGCTGGCCGGGGTCGGTCGAGAAGCAATAGTGATCGATACCAGCACCATCGATCCCGAAACAGCCAAGACGGTTGGAGCTGCCATCGACCAGACCGGAGCCGGGTTTCTCGACTGTCCAGTCTCGGGCAGCGTGTCGACTGTGGAGGCAGGTGCCCTCACCATCATGGTCGGTGGCGATCCGAGTCTTCTGGACGATGTGATGCCGGTTCTCGATGCCCTCGCATCCCGGGTCATCCATGTAGGAGACAGGGGAGCGGGATCAGCCACCAAACTCGCCGTCAACGGTCTCGTCCACGGCTTGAATGTCGCCCTGTCCGAGGCGCTGGTACTCGCTGAGAAGTCTGGGGTGGATCGGGCAACCGCTTACGACGTCTTTGCCAGTGGTGCCGGCGGTGCCCCGTTCGTCCAATACAAACGCGAGGCTTTCGAGAACCCCGACACGACCCCTGTTGCGTTCAGTCTCGATCTCGTGGCCAAAGACCTGAGACTCATCACCGGTCTCGGTGACACCGTTGGAGTTGAGATGCGCCAGGCTCGTGTCGGTCTCGACATCGTCAGTCAGGCCATTGGAGCCGGTCTCGGTGATGCCGACTTGAGTGCGATTGCCGTCTACCTGCGGAGAAGGGCGAGCTAGTGGCGGTTCACATCGTGAAAAAGTCTCACGAGTTCGCCATGGCGACCCCTCCCGAATTCGACGGTCGATCCACTGGATATGCCGGGGACCCGGTGGTGGACGAGCCAGGCGGCTCCACCCAGATGGGATTTAGAATGGCCCAACTCGCAGCAGGCGGCAGTGTCGACACCCACGTTCATTCCTTCGAAGAGTCACTGTATGTCGTCGCCGGGGAACTGACCGTCGACACTCCAGAAGGCAGTGTGGAGATGTCCCCCGGTGACTACGGGCTACTCCCTCTGGGCATGACACATGCCTTTCGCAACACGAGCGATGAGACAGTCGAATTCGCTGAGATGAAGGCGCCACTCCCCCGCGAGCGCTTCGGGTTCGACACCCACTTTCCGGAGGCGATCGACGTCACAGTGGCCAAGACCATCGACGTGCGTGATCCGCGCAATCGCTACTTCGGCCACATAGATGCCGAATCAATGGACCCCGGACTGCAGACTCAGGATCGACTGGCAGTGAGCGCCAGCATGAGAACCGCCCTTCTGGTGTACAGCGGCATAAGCGTGAAGATGATGGTCGACTCCGATCTGAGCGCTGCTCTGTCGACGATGTTCATGGTCCAGTACGAGCAAGGAGGCTTCGCCGGAGCTCACGATCACCCACTCGAGGAGGCCTACCTCATTCTCGAGGGCGAAGTCGAGGCCCGATTCGATGATGTTCCGTATGTGTTGAGACCCGGGGATTTCGCATGGGCCGGCGTGGGGTGCGTCCACGAGTTTCGCAATGTGGGCGAAGGCGTCGTCAGATGGCTCGAGACCCAGGCACCACAGCCGCCTTCCCGGCATTCGTATCGCTTTGCCCGCGACTGGGTCTATCTCGAGAACGCGCTCGCTGAAGACCCTCAAAACGACACTCAATAGAAGGAGCACTCTTCATGGACGAGTTTCCCGTTGCAACCAGCCCCGCTCCCGGTCTCATGGGAGTGGATTGGGAGAACCGCGTCGATTTCGAGCGTCTCCGGCAATATCGCCTCGATCGAGTTCGCCAGATGTTGACCGAGTTCGATCTCGGAGCGGTCTTGTTGTTCGAGACATCGAACATCCGGTATGCGACGGCCACACAAATCGGCTACTGGGCCTTCAACAAAGGTGAGCGTTGGGCATTGGTCACCCGAGAAGGACGACCCAAGGTTTGGGACTTCGGTTCTGCAGCAAAGGCCCATCGACTTCAACTACCCCATATGTA
>JBAVIK010000097.1:0-9440 GCA_049686815.1 Acidimicrobiia bacterium
GGAATTGCCTCTGGTTCCTAAGACTTCGTTCTGACACATTGTCTGACCGGGATGAGGTGGTCGCTCCCTCGGTGAGCGTCTTGTCGGTCGGTTCTCTCAGCCTCACATGCCCAGCGGGGATGTCGTCTGATTACGGTCCGGAGACTCGCAGCGCCTATCAAGGGAGAGCAACGAGATGAGACCACTTCGATACTCGATCAACGTCACGCTCGACGGCTGCTGTCATCACGAGGCAGGCCTCCCCCCAGACGAGGAGTCGATGCGCTACTGGACCGGTGAGATGGAACGAGCCGATGCCCTGCTATTCGGCAGGGTGACCTATGAGATGATGGAGTCGGCATGGCGGCAGCCCGCCTCCGGTACGTGGCCCGACTGGATGGATGAGTGGGAGATCCCATTCGCCGAGACCATCGACCGGGCGAAGAAGTACGTCGTGTCGAGCACGCTGAGCGGGGTCGATTGGAATGCCGAGCTGGTGCAAGGCGACTTGGGACAAGCGGTTCAGCGGCTCAAGCAGGAATCAGGCGAGGGCCTGTCCGTGGGTGGCGTGACGCTCCCCCTGCGGTTGGCAAATCTGGGACTGATCGACGAGTACGAGTTCCTTGTGCAGCCGGTCCTTGCGGGACACGGGCCGACGTTGCTCGCCGGTCTGCGCGACCGCATCCAGCTCGAGCTAGTGGATCGCCGTGAGTTCCGGTCGGGCGCGGTCGCCCTGCGATACCTACCCAGGTGAGTTGCGGCCTGACGTGATTTGTCCCGGCACGTTGGCAGCTGCATGCGACGGAACGACTGCACACGCGGCGACCGAGGGGTGGGAGCCGCCCAACCGGCACTCGAGCGGCCAACAGCGCAGGTCAACTGAGCGGGTACCGCGCGTCTCACCATGCGGCTATCGGCATGAATCGAGCGGCTCGACCCCCAAGAACTGACACCCGGATCTGTTTTGCCTTAGAGTGGGTGTGCGAGTCTCTGACCTGGGGTTTCGTAGCGAATGGGCGTCGGAATCGACTGGCGGTTTCCTAAACCGGGTGTCCCAGGTTCGAATCCTGGCGAGGACGCTTCGTTTCTGCATACGACTCTTGGGCTACGGACAAGCTATTGCCTGCAGGGTCCTCGAACCATGCGATGGAGTGGCCACGACTCGTATGGATTCCTCGTTCGTCGGCTTCGATCCCTGGGTAGCGTTGGAACTCCACACCGAGCGAGGACAATTCATCGACAGCGACGGCTATGTCGTCCACCGAGATGTTGAGGACGGTAAAGGTGGCCGGGGCATGGTCGGGCTTGACATAGACCATCGTCGTGCTGCCTTCTGGGCCGTGGAGAAACAGCGGACCCTCGTCGGACATCAACTCTGCTTTCAACCCGAGGGTCTTCTCGTAGAACTCTGCGGCAAGCCCGATGTCATCCACCGAGAAGCTTGCAACGACTCGTCTCGCTTCGACCATCCTTGCCTCCTCTGAACTTGGCAATATACTGTCATATTGACAGCGTATTGTCAATAGGGTGAATAATGGTGACATCTCCCAATACTGCGAGACCGGCACAGGCCAGTTCGTCTCCCCACGTGTCAACCGAAGAGCAGCTTCTTATGAGCGGAATCGCCAAGACGGTGTATCGCCTCAACGGGCACGTACTCTCAATCGCCGAGGACCTCGCAGAGCCGGTCGGCCTGACCGGGGCCTGGTGGCAAGTCCTCGCATCAGTTCTGCGAGACCCTATGTCAGTAGCAGATATCTCCCGCTTCATCGGCAACTCCCGGCAGGCCGTACAACGTATCGCTGACAGACTCGTCGACGAGGGCCTGGTCGAGTTCCAAGACAACCCAGCACATGCTCGATCGAAGCTGCTGACACCTACTGAGAGCGGTCGGTCTGCGGTTCGGGCGATTGCACCCGCCCACCTCGAGCTAGCAGATCGACTGTCAACCGAGTACGGGAAGGAGAAGCTGGCTCATCTCCTCACGTGGATGGAGAACCTGGAGGCGGTCCTCGAAGAGATTGCCGGGTCGTTTGAGGCGAGCCGATGAATCTCCCGGAACTGACACCCGTATCTCTACCTTTATAGAGGGTGCGCGAATCTCTGACCTGGAGTTCCGTCGCGAATGGGGGCCGGAATCGGCTACCGGTTTCCTAAACCGGGTGTCCCAGGTTCGAATCCTGGCGAGGGCGCAGTTCGCCATACATCGCACGATGTCTTCAAACCCGGTAGAGAATGAGGGTCTGACTGAGAGCGTCATCTGGGAGAGATTCGACATGCTCGAAAACCAGCATTTTCGGAGACTCGCGTGGCCGAGCTCGCGTACCTTGACTCTGATAGGAGGTTCGCATGCCAACAAAGGAGATTGTTTCCGGTCTGCATCTCATCAAGCTTGGCGGTGCCGTAAACGCGTACGTCCTCGAATCGGACGATGATGGTTTGACCCTAATTGACACTGGCTGGCCCAAACACTTTGATGACATTGAGGCCGGTATTCGGGCGATGGGCCGTGAACCATCCGATCTAACGGGGATTCTGGTCACGCATGCACATCCGGACCATCTGGGAAGCGCGGCGCGCATATCGGCTGGGTCGGTGCCGGTGTCAATGCCTGCGGATGAGGCGTGGATCGCGAGGGCCGGCCGATATGAACTCACGATGTCAGCGGCTCCCGGTCTTCTCAAGGGGGTCATGTTCCGGCTCCTCTTCCGGTCTGACTCATACGAGTTCCCCGCTTTCGAACCTCAGAAGATTCTCACCGGCGGGGACGTGCTGGATATTGCCGGTGGGATCGAGGTGATCCACACACCAGGTCACTCCGCTGGCCACTTGTCTCTGCTGTGGAAGAGAGACCGGAACGTGTTGCTCACGGGTGACGCAGTAGTGAATGTGCCAAGACTCGGCTATGCGGTCGCCTACGACGACTTCGAGAGCGGAAGACAAAGCGCAGCCAAGCTGGCCGAACTCGACTTCGAAGTCGCCGCCTTTGGGCACGGGAAACCGATCCTGGATAACGCATCATCAAGGTTCGCTAAGAAGTTCCACTAGGCCCGCCAACAACCGAGGTCCTCTCGAACTATCCGCACATGTGGGCAAATACGGCGCATCACGACCCCAAAAACTGACACCCGGATCCGTCTGGCCTCATAGGGGGTGCACGAGTCTCTGACCTGGGGTTTCGTGGCGGATGGGAGTCGGGATCGGCTACCGGTTTCCGTTAGTGGGCGTCGACGGTCCGGCCGGCGCTTGACAAGAGCCACACGGTGATCTGACTGGTCGGGCTCGTCGCTAGCGAGGTGTAGGTTCGTTGCCCAATGGACCGTTTGCGGCGGGTCGTTTTCCAACGATCTCTACAGAAACGCAGTTGTCAGCATCTTGATCGAGTTGAGGTCATCGAACCCTCCTCACCCGATTGTCCCGTTTGTCTTGACGAAGGCGAAAGGTGGGTGCACGTGAGGATGTGCATGACGTGCGGAGTTCCCGGTTGTTGTGACAGCTCCAAATTGCAACATGCCCGGAAACATCATCAGGAAACGGGGCATCCCCTCATCCGATCGGTCGAACCTGGCGAGTCCTGGGGCTGGTGCTACCTAGACAAGGCCTATCTGACCCAAAAGGACTATCTCGCAGGGGGCGCCTAGCGGCACACGTCGTGCCACCATTCGGCTTGCCGGCTTTCGGAGGGAGTAGGGACGACTCCGGGTTGGCCTGACCCGGCTTCGTCCACCGACGCGGATGCATCGGCCGCAACCCCCGTTGCGCCGTGGAAATGCCCGCGTCTCTCGAAGTATCAGAAACAATTTGCTGATGGCAGGCAGCGAGTGGGCATTACAGGGTGCCACGCTGGCGACATCTGTGTTGGACGGGATTCCGATATGGGCAGGGCAGGGAAACGCCGGCGAGTACCAACCGTCGGTGCAGTTTGCCACCCCATTCGCATTCACGCTCAGCGAGCCCGAGTGGGTGACCGGGATTCAGTCAGAGAATGTCTTCGCGATCTGTAGCCCAAACTTCGGTATGAACTGTATCTCGAGGTCATTTGCGGGGTTCTTCGCCCTGGAGGCAGGTTCGATTGATGAGACTCAAGCGCTGTTGGCCGGGGTCCCGGATGCCGAATTGGGCGACGTCGAAAACGGGACGGTGGGAGGAGCCGAAGGTATTCGATTCGATTTCAGTCAATCTGTGACCTCTGAGGTTGGCCAGGGTGCACAACTAGGAGAGCCGTCGGTGCCGTTCTTCAGGACACTCGACCAGACAATCACGGTGGGCGATGAGAAGTCCATCGTGTCGATCGTCGACGGAACCATCGTGACCATCGTCTACCAGGGAAAGACCACGACCGATCCGACCGCCTTCGACGAAGAGCTCGAAGCAGGAATGGCGATCATCGACTCGATCGTCTGGGCGGACCTCTCATAGAGGGTCTCAGTGGAGGGTGGCGACCAAGTCACCCTCCACGGTCCAAACCACGTCGGTACGTTCAACCATCAGACACACGTGGAGGCATGTCTTCGCTGGCCCCGGATCTGGAGTACTACTTCCGTAGGTCGTAGCCACCACTCGCGGGGACCGGCCCACTTGGATCATCGACCTGCAACCGAACACTCATACCCGCCCCGCCACCACAAAACACTTATCGAGGGATCGTCCGGCAGGAACTGCCACCCGTATGTTGGAATCGGACGATGTCCGATCCTGTAGCGTGCCCCCATGCAAAATGGTGCGGCGCTCGCCGACGGCACTGCCGTCTCTCCAAGGAAGGCCCGGTTCACGGGGCAGTCCGCAAGCAACCCCAATGACTGACGTCGATCCAGCGGCACCATCGCCACTCGAACCGGCGATCGACCTGAGCAGTCCTGAATTCCAGGACTACGACGGTCCCATCTTCGAAACCGTCGCTGGTTACGACCTCAGCCAACTCTGGACCAGAGCGGCATTGCGGGGCGTCGCCGCCATCGTGGTGGCGCTGATTCTGATCAGCGCACCCAGCCGGACACCTCGTTTGCTCTCGGCGGTCCTGGCCGTCCTGCTGATTTCCTGGAGCATCGGTGGATTCGTCGAACTGATTCGGGGTCGGGAACGCACTTTCTTCACTGTGATGCGGGTGATCGTGCTCGCCGCCTTGGCCATCGTCCTCATTGCATTCCCGCGATTCAACGAGCAGGACCTGGGCAGGATCATCGGTGCCGGATTGGTGGCCGCCGGCTTCGTCAACCTGTTCCGGCTGTATCGCGAGCGGCATGTCCATTCGGTGATCGAGCCACTCATTGGGGCGCTTCTCTATATCGCTCTCGGAGCGGCGCTCCTGGCGTCCCCGGCCAGTCTCATTCACATTGCCCTCATCGGATTCAGCATCTACTGGTTCATTGCCGGCGTGCTCACTCTGGTCACCAATCTGAAGACCGATGCACCGGGAACCCGGCCAACCGAGACTTGGCGAGCGTTTCTCGAATGGGTCCAGTCGCGACCCAACACGGCCGACGATCGCCATCAGCTCTATTCGAAGATCTTCTATGAAGGTGACGAAGGGCCGAGACGTCTCTCCCGCTTCTTCACGCTGATGGGTTTCGCAACGACAATCGCCTTCTTCGGGGTGGTGAGCGACTCAACGGCCGTTGTGATCGGCGCCATGCTGGTGGCCCCGTTGATGACCCCCCTGATGGGTACTTCGCTGGCGATGGTGATGGGTTGGCCAAGGCGGGTCACCAAGACCGGACTCGTTGCACTAGGTGGCATTGCATTCGCCATAGGTCTCAGCATTATTTTCGGCTGGGGGCTGAGTCAGGTTGTATCACCCGTCTTCAACAGTCAGGTCGCCAGCCGAATCCAGCCGACGCTGATCGACCTCGTCATCGCCATCGCTGCCGGTGCCGCCGGAGCGTTCGCCATGTCACGACCTGACGTCTCAGACTCGCTGCCCGGCGTAGCCGTCGCTATTGCGTTGGTGCCGCCACTTGCCGTAGTCGGTTTGATGATCTCGCAGAACGACTGGGATCAGGCTCTTGGAGCACTCCTCCTCTTCACCACCAACCTCGTGGCCATTCTTCTCGTCGGCGCACTCGTGTTCGTGCTGACAGGCGTCGTCCCGGTTTATCAGCTGAGTCAGAACGCACGGCGGGTAAAACTCAGTTTGGGCATGGCCTCGATCCTCGCCGTTGCGGTAATAGCGGTGCTCGGGGTCAGCACCGAGGACTTTCAAGCAGACCTTGCCGGGACCACCTCGGCCACAAAAGTCGTCGACGAGTGGCTGACCGGAACGGAGCTGACAGCTACCGCAGTCGATGTATCTGCGACGGGGGTCACGGTCGATGTCCGGGGACCGAACCCGCCACCTGAGGTTGCGACACTCGCGACTCAACTCGAACAGGAGATAGGGCACCCGGTCAATGTCACGGTCAACTGGGACCCGAGGATGACCTACGTCGACAGTCTCGACGACTGAAGTCACCCAACTCGTTCGCAACCCGAGCCCCGGCCGAACTCTCACGGCCTCAGGACCTCTAGCCTAAGGGGCAACAGACCAATGGCCGACTTCCACTACGAACCTCTCAGCTACCTCGACGCGTCGTTTCTCGCTCTCGAATCACGTACCAGTCATATGCATGTCGCCGGCGTCGCCCTATTCGACGCAGCACCACTGAAGGCGGATGACGGTGGAATCGACATTGCCCTGATTCGAGCCCACGTCAGATCGAAACTTCAGTACATACCTCGTTATCGCCAGCGGCTGGAGTGGGTCCCATACGACCGCAGGCCGGTCTGGATCGACGACGCCCAGTTCACATTCGACTATCACGTCAGACACACATCGCTCCCCCGCCCCGGTACCGACCAACAGTTGAAGGACCTCGCCGGTCGGATAGTTTCAACAAAGCTCGACAGAAGCAAGCCGTTGTGGGAGTTGTGGGTCGTCGAAGGGATCAGCGAGGACCGGTTCGCAATCATCGCCAAGATCCATCATTGCATGATCGACGGAATCTCCGGGGTCGATCTGACCACGATCCTCCTCAATGTCGTTCCCGATTCGACCATCGAAGATTCTGAGAAATGGGTTCCCCGGCCGGCGCCCACACCGAGTCAGCTGGCAGTGTCGGAAGCGGCGAGATTCACCAGAAAGTTCATAGACGGTCTGGCGAATCTCGGTGATCGGCTCAAAGAGGGAAGAACCATCAGCGACCGGACCCTCGACAAGTCAGTGGCAGCGCTGACCTCCCTACGTTCGGGTTGGCTGACACCGGCCGATCGGACGCCCCTCAACCCCGACATCGGGCCGAACCGCAGGTTCGACTGGACTGGGCTCGATCTCGCCGATGTCAAAGAGGTGAAGAACGGTCTTGGCGGCTCGGTCAATGACGTGGTTCTCGCGGTGACCGCGGGGGCGGTCCGGAATTTCTTGATCGATCACCGATCTTTCGATCCAAACAACTCCGAGTTCAGGGCGATGAACCCGGTGTCCACACGACGTCGCGCTGATCGAGGCAAACTCGGCAACCAGGTCGCGATGTGGCTTGTGGAATTACCCATCGACGAGGCCGACCCGAGACGACGGTATGAACTGATCAAGGAGCGAACGTCTCATTTGAAGGAGACGAACCAAGCCCTCGGGGCAGCCACCCTCGTCGAGGTGAGTTCGGGGACTCCGATAACCCTGCTTTCGCTGGCTAATCGGGTGGTCGGTTCGAGGATTCGACCTTTCAACATGACCGTCACCAACATTCCAGGCCCCCAATTTCCTATGTATCTCCTCGAATCAGAGATGCAGGCCAACTACCCGATGGTCCCACTCTGGGCTCAACACGGGATCGGCGTGGCACTCTTCTCGTACAACCGTCGGCTGTTGTGGGGAATTCAGGCCGACTACGACACACTGCCTGATTCGAATTTGTTCCTAGAAGCCATTCACCAGAGCTTCAACGAGCTCTACCAGTTGGCGATCGCCAACGAATGACTCGGGCCGCCGCCCTGACGGGAGCGGTCATCATCTCGTTTTCGGCAATCTTCTACGCGCTCTCGGAGGTCGATCCGGTCACAGGCACCTTCTTTCGTGCGGCCTATGCGCTGCCGGTGCTCTTCATCCTCTGGTGGGTGAGGCGGAGAGACGACCACCGCTCGGCGCGGAGCAGGTGGATGGCTTTCGGAGCAGGTCTGATCGTGGCCCTCGACCTGATTTCCTGGCAAACCTCGATCGACTACATCGGAACCGGACTGGCCACCCTCATTGCAAATCTCCAGGTGTTGATCGTTGCGATCGTGGCATGGATGGTCCTTGGCGAGGAGCCGAGCAAGGGCATCAAGATCGCCATACCTGTGGTTCTCGTGGGAGTGGCCCTGGTATCCGGGGTCGGTCAGGCCGGTGCCTTCGGCGATGATCCCCTGCTGGGAACTCTCTTCGCTCTCGCTGCCGCGGTTCTCTACGCCATCTTCCTGCTGATTCTGAGGCAGTCGAACAAGATTCAGGCGCCAGTTGCGGGCCCACTCCTAGATGCGACCGCCGGTACCGCGGTTATGACGCTCCTGATCGGTTTGATCGGTCCCGGCATCGAGTTTGGATTTACCTGGCCGGCACATGGATGGTTGATCGTCCTGGCGGTGGGGGCGTTCGTCGGCGGATGGACACTGATCACCTATGCCCTCCCACGTCTTCAGGCAGTTGAAACTTCGACCTTTGTCCTGATTCAGCCCGCGTTGACGATGTTGTGGGGTGCGCTCATATTCATTGAACGACCCTCCGGTCTTCAGACCCTGGGAGCCGTCATCGTCCTAGCGGGAGTTGGTTTCGTTGCCGTGACCCAATCGATGAACCAGACTGGTCAGGTTGAGTTGGCTCTGGAGGCAAGCTGAGCGGTTTCAGACCGTATCCGGTTCGTCTACCTGAGGTTTGGTTTCAGCGGGCGAGGGTGATCACCACCAGCCGTCCGGTGGGGCCATCGACGACCGATATCCCGCTGCGGTCGTATGAGGGATCGACGAGCGACTCCCGCGCCGTATCCGATTCCTTCATCCCCTCGAGGCCGCCCAGCGCAGTGCTGGCTAGCGCAACAACATCGATGCAAGCGGTCACCCGGATCCCGGCAACGTCAGCGTCGCCGACACAATCACTCCGGTACAACCCTCCGGTGACGTACATCGAAACCGCTCTTCTCTCCGCAACTGCAACCAATGCATCGCTCGGCTCGAGCGGTGTGGCTCCGGCGCCTGCCCTCAGCTCGTTCAAGTGACCGAGCACGTCCGCGGCCTCGTCCCGGGCCTGTCTGATCTCGTCTGTGGGAGCAGGCGGGATATCGATGATCTCCTGGGGCTCCGGCACGACACGACTCGTGCCAAACAGGTTCTGAATGGTCGCCAGCACGCTGAGAAGACTGTCGCCGGCAGCCGACTCGAACACCTCCTGTGGGAGGGCGTCGGGGCCCGCTATCGCCTGGACCACGGTGGACTCTTCGAGTTGGGCCTCCCAACTATTC
>JBAVIK010000098.1:0-6703 GCA_049686815.1 Acidimicrobiia bacterium
CCCCTGACCTGTGACGGTCACCGGGAGCCCGTGATTGGTGGCGCTGATGGCAACTCCCTGGTCGGTGAGTGCCTTGATCAGGCCGGCCATAGGGCGCTGCCGGAGCCTGCCAATTCCATCGATCGTGGTGACGCCTTCGGCGAGCGTGGCCATCACAGTGAGGATGCGAGCGCTCAGACCCGACTCACCCACTACAACTGGTTCGTTCGACGCGACCAGGTGTCCACCGGTTCCGTCGACTACCCAGGGCTCGTGATCGGTCTGAACGGCCACGCCCAACGCCATCAAGCCCCCGACCATCGCAGAGGTATCCTCTGCATGGAGTGCGCCGTACAGATGAGAACGCCCCTCGGCCATGGCGGCGCACGCCAGAGCACGAATCGTCTCCGATTTGGACCCCGGAAGCGACACAGTCGCCTCGATCGGACCGTCCACACGCTGAATTTTCCTGACGCTCACGACGCTCCCGATCCAAGCAGTCGCTGTATCTCACCTGGTGTGAGAAGTCTCGACTCTCCCGGTCTGAGTGCTCTGTCGCTGATCGGACCGATCGCCGTACGAACCAGCGATGTGACTGTGAATCCGATCGCCCCCATCATTCGCCTGACTTCTCGGTTTCGCCCCTCGGTCATCACCAACTCAACCATCCCTCTCCCCTCGGCGACGCCGAGCAACCTGGCGGATCGGGCTGCGGCGACACCGTCATCGAGCTGAATCCCCATGCTCAAGAGCCTGACTTGCTTGTCCGAAGGGACGCCATCAACGAGCGCCACATATCTCTTCGTTATGCCGTACCGGGGATGAGTCACCCGGTTGGTCAACTCGCCGTCGTTTGAAACGAGAATCAAGCCTTCGGAGTCGGCGTCGAGTCGTCCCACCGGATAGAGACGGGTATCACTACCGACCAGGTCGACGACCGTAGGCCGTCCATGGGTGTCTTGCGCGGTACTCACAACTCCCAGTGGCTTGTAGAGCAGATACGTCTCCAGGTCGGGATTGACCGGTACCGGGACGTCGTCGACCGTGAGGAGATCCGTCTCCACGTCCACCCTGTCGCCAAGATTCACAGGACGGCCATTGACCCGGACCCGATCGGCGGAGATAGCCATTTCCGCGGCTCTCCGTGACATCAGACCTGCGTTGGAGAGTGCCTTTTGAATGCGGATACGTTCCGCCATGACCCTCAGATGGTTCCGGGACGAAGACTTTCTTCGAGTGAGTCGACAATGGTGGCAGGTGGGACGTGGTCGGCCAACGGCGGGAGGTCGTTCAGGGAGCTCAGCCCGAGTTTCTCGAGGAAGAGCTCGGTGGTCTGATATACCGCCGGATTTCCCGGGATGCTCAGTCGCTCCTTCTCTGAGATGAATCCGAGGCGTTCGAGGGTCCGTACCGCCGAGTCCGATTCCACCCCACGCATCTCTGAGATCTGAGTTCTCGAGACCGGCTGCCGGTAGGCAATGACAGCCAACGTCTCCATGGCGGCGGAGGAAAGCTTCCTGGAGCTCGCTGATACGGAGAAGCGCTCCAAATACGGATACGCCTCAGGATGGCTGTAGATCCTCCATCCTCCGGCCACCGATCGGAGGACAAGGCCAGACTGACGTGTATGCATGTCCGCGGCGAGTTCGTCCAACAACTCTTCTACACGACTCTTCGGTAGCTCGAGCACCTCGGCGAGTTCGATTGTGGGAACAGGCGTCTCCGTCACAAACAGAACCGCTTCCAATGCTGCCAATTCGTTCATGAGGCCCACTCTGAAGTCAGGTCGACCTCTCCAACATCGCGATGACGTACCTCTATCGAGGAGAGCCAGTCCGTTTGGGAGACCTCGATCAGACCCCAACGAGCCATTTCGAGAAGAGCAAGGAAGTACGCCGCAACCTCAACAGTGCGCTCACAGTGCTCGGTCAATTCGTCGAAGCTTGCCACAGCCATTGATTCGACGCGCTTTCGCAATTCCTCTATAGCTATTTCGACGCTTGGCATATCGAGATCCAGGTGGTCGAGGTCGGGCTCAGAGTCTGGGCGCATCAAGACCGAGGCCGCAAGCCTGGCCAGGTCAGCGGCTCCTATCGGAAGTGGGACTTCGGGTCGAGGCCTGACGATCGCCTGATCCAATCCGGCGGTTCTGGGAACAAGCCGGTTCGTGTCCTGCAGCCGACGCAACAAGACGGCCGCCACGTCCTTGAAAGTCACACAAATCAGAAGTCTCGACAAAAGGCGGTCGCGTTCCTCGACGAGGGCCAACTCCTCATCGAGATCCAAATCGCCCGATCGAGGCAGCAGCGACTGAGATTTGAGTTGGACGAGTGTCGCTGCAATCAAAAGGAACTCGGACGTGACCTCTAGATCCAATTCCCTCATGTCATCGAGGAAGGACAAGTATTCGCCGACTACACCGGCCAAGCCAACAGCTGTGATCTCGACCTGATGTTTGGTGATTAGCTGCAATAGAAGATCGAGTGGGCCCTCGAACACCGTTGTCTTGACATGAAAGGTCATCCAGTCCCGGAGATTATCCGGGGAAGGCGCGTTGACCGCGGGTTTGGAGCCCGATCGGCGATTTGCAGGGCGTCCCAATTCTGTTTGTCGATGCTCGCCGGCCTTTCGGCATGATGATGCATGGCGAACTCGACGACCAAACGACTGGCGCCTGCGCGTGCCAACTCTTCAGCCGCCACCAGCCCGTGGTCTCTATAAACGCGGAAGCGGCTTGTGAGCGGCAGGTGAAGCTTGAGGAATAGGGAAGCCACCACCCTGCCCGCAGTGCCCAGGTTGGCATGGCGCTTTCCAATGTCATGAAGAGCGGCTGCGGCCACGACGTCAGCGCTCGACTGACCGAGACCGATGACCGTCGCTGCTGCGTGGTAGCCGTGGCGTTGGTCGGAGATCGGCTGGGAGAAGAACAACTCTCCGGTACTGTTGGGCAGCCAGCTCTTCAACTCCTCGACTTCGGTCGCATCGAGCGGTTTGGCGAGCAGAACATCGAAAAAGCGAGACGTCAAATGGCCCATCGAGCCGGGCATCAGTCAGCCTGCAGTTTTGGATTTACATTCGACACAAAGGATGGACGCCGGGCGGAATGCCATCCGATCGGCGCCGATCTCGTTGCGGCAATTGTCGCAAGTTCCGTAGGTCCCGGCTCCGATGTGAGCGAGCGCCTTGTCGACATCATCGAGTTGCGACTTGAGAGACTCCACCAAACCAAGCACCTCGGTCCTCTCGGCCGTGACCGCCGCCGCGTCTGCAAAGCTCCCTCCGAAATCGAGATCTGCTCTGAGATCACCTGATTCAGCGGCGCCCAAATCGGCGAGTTGGTGCACGAGATGAAGCCTCTCTTGTCTGAGCGCCTTCTCGGCGGCTGCTATGTCGAGCGTCATCACCTGCTCCTCGGGTGAGCCTGGACGTAGATCTCCATTAGATGGGCGGGACTGACCCTTGTGTAGACCTGGGTGGTGCTAATCGTAGCGTGCCCCAACATTTCTTGGACTGTTCGCAAGTCGGCCCCAGCTTCGACCATGTGGGTTGCCGCCGAATGGCGGAGGACATGTGGCGACACCTTCTTGGGATCTAGGCCGGCGACGGCAGCTTGTTTCTTCACAATGTCGAAGGCTCCTTGACGGCTCAAACGCCCTCCCCTGAGATTCAGAAACACAGGATCACCGGCGACCGCCCTCTTCACGAGACTCAATCGGTCGGGGAGCCATCGCTCCAGAGCGGCAGCGGCTTTGCTTCCCAGAGGGACCAGCCGCTGTCTACTGCCCTTCCCTGTGAGTACCACTACCCGGTCCAATAGATCGAGATAGCCCAGATCCAGACTCACTGCTTCCGATACCCGCGCTCCCGTCCCATATAGAAACTCCAGCAATGCCGAGTCGCGTCGAGCTGCGGCTGTCTCGAACCCCGGTGTCTCAACGAGGCGGATTGCCTCGTCTACGGCTAGGGCCTTGGGGAATGGCGGGGGTCGGCGAGGTGAGCCAAGCAAGCTCGTCGGGTCGGTGTTCCATAGTTCTTCGAAAACCAAGAAGCGATGAAATCCCTTGATGGCCGCGATCTTGCGCATGATCGACGAGTCGGCCAGATCCCTGTCCCGCAGCAGCGCCACGTATTCCTCGACTCTTCTAGTTGTGGGCTCAGAGCCGTCGAGAAAGCCCAGATATTGATTGAGATCACGTTCATACGCTGCGACTGTGTTGGCCGCCAGACCCTTCTCCACCCGGAGAGAGACCAAGTACTCCTCGACGCCATCAGCCATCGAGATCGCCTCAGAAGTCACATCGCTGCTGCTAATGCCTTCTCAGGTCCCACATAGTCGACACCGAGACTCGCGGCCACAGCCGGATGACACACATTGTCGGCAACGATATTGATGCCGAGGAGAAGTTCGGGATGCGCCTCGACAGCGTGGTGCACCCCTTGGGTGGCGAGACTGACCACATACCTCATCGTCGCGTTGGTGAGTGCGTAGGTGGAGGTATGGGGTACGGCCCCTGGAATATTTCCGACCGCGTAGTGGAGGACGTCGTGGACCTGATATACCGGGTCGGTGTGGGTGGTTTCCCTCGAAGTCTCGAAACACCCGCCCTGATCGATGGCGACATCCACCAACACCGCTCCTCGCTTCATCGATCGAACCATGTCCTCGGTCACCAGTTTTGGAGCTGAGGCCCCTGGGATCAGAACGGTTCCGATGACGAGATCGGCTCCGAGAACCTGTTCCTCCAAAGTCAACTTGTTCGAATGAAGCGTGACGATACGACCGCTATACAGAGAATCCATCACCCTGAGCTTGTTGATGTCGGTGTCGAGAACAGTGACATCGGCTTGCATCCCCATGGCGATGACCGCGGCATTGGAGCCGGCCATGCCACCACCGATGACCACAACTCGCGCGGGAGCCACCCCAGTGACGCCGCCGAGAAGAATCCCACGGCCCCCTTGGGCTTTTGCCAGGAAGTAGGCGCCGGCCTGCGTCGCCATTCGCCCGGCGATTTCGGACATCGGCGCCAGCAGAGGGAGCGAACCGTCGCGCATCTGTACCGTTTCGTAGGCGATCGCGACAATGCCCCGCTCCGTGAGACCGGCGGCCAGCCCCGGATAGGCAGCCAGGTGCAGATATGTGAAGAGCGTTTGGCCCTCCCTGAAGAGCCCTACCTCAGATGGCTGCGGCTCCTTGACCTTGAGAATCAAGTCAGCCCCACCGAACACGTCACCTGCCGTGGGCACGATGGCGGCGCCCTGTGCGGTGAACTCGGCGTCGTGGATCGTTGAGCCCTCGCCTGCACCCTTCTCGATCAGGACCTCATGACCACGATCGGTCAACTCACGCACACCCACCGGGGTAATGGCCACGCGATGCTCGGCGGTCTTGATCTCCTTGGGCACACCGACAATCAACTTGTGCTCTCCTTGCAGGTGTCGCTCTTGCCGGTCAGCGTAGACCGGTTACCGACCTGCTGTTGGTGCGATCAGTCGACACCGATCTCTTCGTTCGACTCGAGAACGATGACCGTCCGATTTGCTCTCTTCCGACCCGCCGCTTCGATCAAACCCATGAAGAGCGGATGAGGCACATCAGGTCTCGATCTGAACTCCGGGTGCGCCTGGGTGGCGACGAAATATGGATGACCGACGAGCTCGATGTACTCAACGAGGTTGTTGTCAGGCGACACACCGGACAGGATCATTCCCGCCCCCTCGAGGGCTTTCCGATAGCGGTTGTTCACTTCCCAACGATGCCGGTGTCTCTCGTAGACCAACTCTTCGCCATAGAGCGAACGGACGGTCGAGCCCTCGGCGAGTTTGGCCGCATAAAGCCCGAGACGCATCGTGCCGCCCTTGTCCTCGATCTCCTCCTGGCTCGACATGAGATCGATCACGGGGTCGGGAGTGGATGGATCGAACTCAGTGCTGTTGGCATCGGCGTGGCCCAGCACCGAGCGGGCAAATTCGATTACCGCGCATTGAAGACCAAGACAAAGGCCCAGATATGGGATTTGATTCTCCCGGGCAAACCGAATGGCTTCGATCTTGCCTTCAACACCTCGATACCCAAACCCGCCTGGCACGACCACACCATCGAGGTCTTCCAGATACGAGTCGGCGAGCAACCCCGTCAATTCGTCGCTCGGAATCCATTTCAAATCGAGTTGCAAGCCATGAGCGGCAGCACCGTGTCGCAAAGCCTCGGCCACCGACAGATAGGCATCAGGAAGCTCGACGTACTTGCCAACGATACCGATTGTGACCGGATCAGTGGCCGCCAGTGCCTTGTCGACCATCGCCTGCCACGCGTCCAGATTTGGTGGACCTGTAACGATGCCCAACCGATCGCAGACCACGTCATCGAGTTTGCCGGCATGAAGGACCAGCGGAATCTCATAGATGTCTCGAGCGTCGGGTGCCGCGATGACTGCCCGCTCCTCCACATCACAAAACAGGCTGATCTTGCGACGGACGGCCTCGTCGATATCGCGGTCGGATCTCACGATGATCACGTCGGGGTGAATCCCCTTGCTCCGAAGCTCGGCGACCGAGTGTTGGGTCGGCTTGGTCTTCAATTCCTCCGACGTTGCGATAAACGGAACCAGGGTCACATGAATAAACAAGACGTTGTTTCGTCCCACATCGTTGCCGTATTGCCGAATTGCCTCTAGAAACGGGAGACTCTCGATATCACCGACAGTTCCGCCGACCTCGGTGA
>JBAVIK010000099.1:0-10158 GCA_049686815.1 Acidimicrobiia bacterium
GTCGACGGATGACTGGGTCAGATCACCTGCGTACACAAGATTCCGGTTGGACCCATCGACGTTGACGGTGAAGAGATCAAAGCCTGCTTCTGTCCTTCCGGATGTAAATGCAACCCGTTCACCATCAGCTGAAATCGCCGGATTCGCACCCAGGAGCCCTTCTTCATTCAGCCGAATCGTGCGACCACCCTGAAGCACCCACACCTCGTCGTCGAGCGAATACGCCATCGGATCGCACGCGACGCCGGTTCCCTCCAGAGGGCTCCCGGAACATGCCGCCACCAACAGCAGTCCCAACCAAAGATGAGCGAAATCGAACCGCTTGTGGCCGCCCGATCGGCGCCGACTCCGGCCCAAAGATGAGCGGATCGCGACCATATATGACCGCTACTACCTTAGGTTTGCAGATTGGAGGGCAACACCGTCACCCGGCGATAGCGGATTCCTCGTCCGGGTAGATGACGATGGCCTCGTCGAGACGGGTGAGGGAGAAAATCTCCCGGTAGTGCTCGGTCAGGCCGTAGGCGCGAAGCGAGTGACCCGAGCGTTGAGCCCTGATCAGGGTGGTCACCAGAAGACCGATCCCACCACTGTTCATGTAGTCGAGGTTCGTGAAATTGAGGATAACCGCAGTCGCGTCAACGCCCGCCTTTGCATGGGCCTGTGATATCGCCTGCTCGGAGAACCCTGTGATGTCCCCACTGATGTCGATGACCCTGATGCCCTCGGCAACTTGACGAATGTCCATGGTCAGGTCGGTTGTTGTCATCGTCCTCCTCCTTCTTTCCCGGATGCCGTGTCCTCATAGATGTGCATGAAATCGGAAAGCCGGGTGATCTCGAAGACCTCCCTGTAGTGCTCCGTGAGCCCACGGGCCCCGATCTCCCTATCTACTGCCCGGGCCATCGCCAATACCCCGACGATCACGGCGATCCCTGTCGAATTGATGTATTCAACGTTGTTGAAGTCGAGCAGAATCTCGCCCGGAACCGCGACTGCACTTTCGTAGGCTCATTCCAGGCCTTCTTTGGCGGCACGGTTCACTGTGCCGGACAGTTCGATCACTGAACCATCGGGACCACTCCTGATCTCCGCATTGAATCCTTCGGCTGTCATCAGCCTTCTCCTTCCCGGTTCATCACCAATTCGATGGTGTGGGTTCCGTTTTCGTTCTCTGTCCGCACCTCGTCGACCATCTTCTCGATGAGGAACAACCCCCAACCCCGTGGGGTCTGCTCACCAGCGAGCTTTGCCTCCAAGTCAGGCGTCTCCACGTCAGGGATCACTTTGTCGCCACCCTGGTCGGTGATCCGTATGCGGATGGCGGCGTGCGTTGCCTTCACTTCAACACTCACCTGGAGGCTGGCGTCGTTCTCATTGCCGTGTTCGATGGCGTTCATCACCGTTTCTCCGACGGCGGTCTTGAGCCGGTCGAGCTTGATCCGCTCCAGGTTTAGTTGGCCGACGGCTTCACTCACCTTCTCGATGGCAATGACTTCGTTTCCCTCGATGCTCGGCACCGAGAATGTCGCGAGTGTCTGCTCCCGGGCACCGACGATGAATGACTCGGCCGATTCCTCCGCAGACGAGGATCGACGAACAACAACCAGGGTGATGTCGTCTTCTTGTTCTGCCGAGGTCCCGGTCCAGGCTTCGAGGTCACCGACGATTGCGTTGACGACGTCGCCGTCTTCGACCTTTCTGGCAACCCGTCCCATCAGGCGGCCAAAGCCGTACATCTCCCCATCGGGATTGTGAGCCTCGGTGATGCCGTCACTCGTCAGCACCATCACATCGCCCTGGCTCATCCGATAGACCTTGTCGTCGTAGGGCATATCAGCCATCAGGCCGAGCGGCATCCCGGTTGCCCTCAGCTCGACAACACCGTTGTCGGTGCGCACGTAAGGAAGGTTGTGCCCGGCGTTGGCAAAGACGACTTCACCAGCCTCGGTGTCGATGATCGCGTACAGGCAGGTGACGAACATGGCGGGTGGGATCTCTTTTACGATGGCCTCGTTCACTTCCGCCAGCACCTTGGCCGGCGATGTGTGCTGTGGGGCCGCGGCCCGGAGCATCGAGCGGCAGGTCGCCATCACAAGCGCAGCAGGCACACCTTTGTCGGTGACGTCTCCGATCACGACGCCAAGCCGTCCCTGCCCGAGATCGATGAAGTCGTAGAAATCGCCACCAACTGCTCGTGCCGGGCGATAGAAGGCATCGACCATCCAACCCGAGATGGAGGGAAGCTCCTTGGGAAGCAGGGTCTGCTGAATCAGGGCAGCGACTTGCAGCTCCTGCTGAATTCGCTCACGCTCTTTCGCCTCGATCTGCTGTTCATGAACGAGTTGGGCGACTTTCATGGCCGGAGCCACCTGCGAGGCGAGACTCCCCAGAAGCCGACGATCGTCGGTGGAGTAGGGCTGGTCGGAGAGTCTATGTCCCAGATAGAGAGCGCCCAACAGCTCACCCTGTCCGATCAGAGGGACAATCAACTCGACACCGGATTCGCGAAGGCTTTCGATCGTTTCGGATCTGAGCTCGAGCTCAGCAAGCTCGACCGGACCACCTGCCGAAACCAATACCGTCTCCAGGGGATCACCGACCGGAATCTCTATTGCCGAGATCATCTGAGTTTTCGACGGCGGTACCGGGCTCGGAGACGAGTCGGGAGTCGACTTTTCGGCCCTGCGACGTCTTCTCGTTTGAGTCATGGGTCTCTTTCTAACCGTTTTCCGTCCCGAAAACGTTACGAACTTTCGGAACGTCCGCTAGACGGAACTGACAAACCACCCAGAACAAGCGTTCCGAGTCTCCGCCGCCCACGATTTCGTAACGTTTTGACTATCTTGAGGGGTGATAGGGGAGGAATTTGCTCGATATTCGGCTGCTCGGACCGCCTTTGATCACGCTCGACGGGAATCCGGTCAAAGTTGACACCCGCAAGGCGATAGCACTCCTCGCATTTCTGGCGATAGAAGGTGGGGTCTCCCGTGAGACAGTGGCAGCCCTTTTTTGGGGTGAGTCGTCCGACGAGCGCGCCAAAGCAACACTACGTCGGACGCTCTCCTCCCTCAGGGGGGGCATCGGGAGCGAAGCCATCCTCGCCGACAGACACCACATCGAGCTCTCCAGCGGAGATTCCGACGTATCGCAGTTCGAATCAGCGATCGGCGAGACGTTCGACCACGACCACGACCCGGCCGATGTTTGCGGCAGCTGCATTGCTCCATTGACCAAAGCGACCGGTCTCTACCGGGGTGACTTTCTCCAAGGCTTTTCGATTCGGGACTCACCCGAATTCGAGGACTGGGAACGAACGGTCTCCGAAAGTCTTCGCTTGCGTGCCGGGGATGCATTCAATCGACTCGCAATGGCAAGAGCAGCAGCAGGGGACTACTCCGGTGCAATATCGTCGGTGAGTCGTTGGATCGAGCTCGACCCGCTTCATGAGCCGGCGCACAGACTGTTGATGCTCCTCAATGGGTGGGGCGGAGATCGGCCAGGTGCAGTCGAGGCATACAGGTCATTCGTCAGCATCCTCGACATTGAGTTGGGTGTTCCACCGCTGGAAGAGACCACGGAGCTCTACGAAGCCATCCTCGACGAAGACCTGCCACCGGCTCCCGGAGTCCGCCGTCGGGTCAAAGCGGAACGTCACCCGAGCACCACCGACCGCAAGGGATTGATCGGCCGGGATGACGAGCTGTCCTCTCTTCGGCTGGCGACCGGTGGGCGTGGTGCGGTGATCATGCTGAGCGGAGCATCATGGATGGGTAAGACCCGGCTCCTCGAGGAAGTCAGCAACGAAGCGATCACCGAAGGCAAGAGGGTCTTCACCGGTAGGGCGTTCCGGATGGAGGAGAGTCTCCCGTATGGGGTTGCCACCCAACTGCTCCAACAACTCTCGCCGCTGATCGACACCGACAGCAACGGCGTGCCCGACTGGGCCAAAGAGGAGGCGGCGCGTATCGACCCACGAATCGGACCAACACCCGCCGATCAGGAATCCGGCGGTGAACTGCGACTGTTCGAAGGCGTTGCCGCCCTCTTCGAACACGTTGCGCGTCGAAACCCTCTGTTGATCGCGGTGGACGACCTCCAGTGGGTCGACCCGGCCTCGGCGAGGCTCATCTCCTATTTGGGGCGAAGAATCGGCCATCTCGACGTGAACATGATCTTGTCGGTCCGTTCCAACGAACCCCTCAGCGAGTCAGTACGCGATCTGCTCGATCTAGCAAGCCAGTCAATCGACCTGTACCCGCTGGAGGAGGATTCGATATCCGACTTGGCTGAGTCCCCGACGCAAGCACACAAGGTGATCAGGTCTACCGGTGGCGTTCCGTTGTTGGTGCTGGAGGAATTGGCCGGTGGTGCGCTCGACTCCGGCGGCATCGCCCGCTACATGGAACATCGGCTGGACTCAGTGGGCCAGCTCTCCAGGCAGGTCCTCGCCGCGGCGTCGGTGCTGACCGGGATCTGTGATTCCACGCTCCTCCGCGATACGAGCGGAAGGTCGGATGACGAGATTGTCGAAGCTGTCGAGGAACTGGTTGCTGCCGGGCTTCTCAGAGAGATACCAGACAGCGACGGCCTCGGTTTCACCCTGGATCGTTTGGAAAATTTCGTCTACGAGAACACTTCGCTTATCCGGCGCCGACTCCTTCACCGGCGTGCGGCCAATGCTCTGGAGTCACGACCCAGGGCAAGGAGCGACGCCAGGTTGGCTGCGGTGATCGCGGCACAGCATCGTGGGGCCGGAGACCAGGAGGCAGCAAAATGGTATCGGACCGCCGGCGACCTGGCCGCTGACATCTTCGCCAACGACGAGGCCAGGACGTTCTACGAGACTGCCATCGCCCTTGGCGCACCGGACATCGGGTCGATCCGACTGGCATTGGGAGAAATCGCCCTCAACGTCGGCGACTACTCGTCAGCCGTCGAGGCGTTCAATGCCGCCGCCGGCCAGTCGAAGAGTGTCCCTCCGGCGGTTGTAGAGCACCGTCTTGGTGTAGTGAATCGCCTTCTCGGGCGCTTCGACACTGCGGAAACCCACTTCGAGACTTCCGCGCGGCTCGATCCGGGGAGTGCTGCACTGTTCGCCGACTGGGCTCTGCTTCATCACCGATTGAAGCGGACCGACGCCGCCCGAGGAGCGGCAAGCAAGGCGCTCGAGAATGCAAGGGTGGGTGAAGACAGTCGTGGAGAAGCACGGGCTCTCAACATCCTCAGCGTCGTCGAGCCGGACCGAGACCTGGCTATGGAATTCATCGGGCAGGCCATAGACCTGGTTGGGGAAGACGACGTCCTCCGGATGGATGCCCTCAACAATCGTGGGCGGGTCTTGGCCGACAGTGGTGACCTCGACGCGGCTATCACTGCCATAGAAGAAGCTATCGATATCGCGGGCCGTACCGGATTCCGCCACCGCGAAGCGGCTTTGCGCAATCGACTCGCCGACCTGCACCACTTGGCCGGACATGACGAACTTGCCAAGATTGCCCTCACCGATGCCGTCACCTTGTTCGCCGACATCGACGCCGGCTCCTGGGAGCCCGAGTTGTGGCTCCTGAGCCAATGGTGAACCCCGAGTACCCGTGGTCAGGTACGTGGGATCGATGAATCTGGGTCGATAGCCCCCTAAAGCAAACAGCCAAGTCTGCCGACTACTAGCGAGCTATGACCACAACAAACCTCGTATTGGACGATTGGGCTACCAAGCCTCTTGGCAGGGCTGCCCGGATCGCCATCGCGGTGGGTGGGATGATCACAGCCACGCTTGTTCTCCTGATGGCAACAATGCTCCAACAGGGAACATGGATGTTCACGCTGCTTGGAGTTTCCCTCGTGGCCACATCGGTGAGAGCAGCTCGCTTTCCCACGATTCTCCGTCTGGGGATCGTGGCAGCCAACCTGATTGTCATCCCCTACGTCGCCCAAACACTCTGACATCTCCTCCGGCGCCCGTTAAGGGCCCCAGATATGAACGGCCACCGGTTAACGGTGGCCGTTCAGCATGGTCATCCCAGTTTGTACATGGGGACAAACCCCCATGTACACCATCCGGGTTTTCGTGGAGGATCAAAGGGGCCACGGGGGACACGAGGTCAATGCGATCCCTCAGGCGACAATGGGGATCGAAGGAGGACCGCATAGCGGTCCTCCTTCCTTTCCGCGCCATCTGGATTGACAGCCCCGCCATGCGGGGGGCTCCTGCTTTGTGAGCTTTAAGGTGACCGCGTCATCGAGTTCGTCTTCGCCATTGCCATCGCCGTCCTGGCATTCGCCGCCGTTCATTTGGTCATCGGCTTGGCCTTCGCCATGCGTTTCCGCAAAGACGCACTGAGAGTCTCCGGACCCGACAGAGACTTCGGCGTATGGGTGAGGTCGGTCGACAACAAGACTGTCACGCTCGAGGCCGCCGCTCCCCGACAAGACATTGGACACCCAGGGATCGTGGGTCTCTACTGGGCGGACGGCTACGCCCAGGTCGGTGAGCTTGAATCGGTCGAAGGGCTAACGGTGACCAGGTCGTATCGAACGATCGCTGGAGACGGACCACCAATCTGTGTTGGACCTCTGAAGGACTGCGACCCGTTGGCTCTCGATAGCTACGCCTACCCCGGGGACCCGGGAGATCGCGGTCTGGAGTTTGAAGACACCTCATTTGACGGGCCACTGGGCCGATTCGGAGCCTGGGTTGTCCCGGCTGGCGATGGGCGGCGTTGGGCCATCCATGTCCATGGTTGGACCGCTGAGCGGCGGGAGGCGATTCGGCTCCTTCCAACCTTTGAGGTCTCGAACATCACTTCCATGGTCATCGACTATCGCAACGATCCGGATTCACCCAGGGACCCTTCCGGCCACTATCGATTTGGCCTGACCGAATGGGAGGATGTTGAGGCCGCAGTCAGTCACGCGATTGAGCATGGGGCAGCCGAGATCGTCCTGGTTGGATACTCGAC
Organism: Acidimicrobiia bacterium; assembly: GCA_049686815.1. Lineage (GTDB taxonomy): Bacteria > Actinomycetota > Acidimicrobiia > Spongiisociales > ZC4RG35 > JBAVIK01. Next base: position 6,963 of record JBAVIK010000099.1, read on the forward strand.
CGGCGCAGCTCACATCATGTCGTTCCTGGAGCGTTCAGCACTCACCGATCCGGTGATCGGCATCGTGTTCGATGCCCCGAACCTCATCGTGGCCGACGTCGTCAGAGCCAACACGATGGACGCCAGGATCCCGATCATCGGAATAAAGATGACCCAGCTCATGAAGGAGATGGGCATGTGGCTGGCCGACATCTTCTGGAAGATCGATTGGGAGACGACGAACTACGTCCAGAGAGCCGAGAAGCTCCTCACCAAACCGACACTGGTGTTTCACGGCACCGCGGACCATCGAGTCCCGATCGCCGTCAGCAGACAACTCGAAGCGCGTGTCCCTGACAAGGTCGAACTCGTCGAGGTGCAGGCTGCCGGTCATGTGATGAGCTGGAACGCCAATCCGAAGAAGTACGAAAACCGGCTCGAACGCCACTTGGCCAGGATCTAGCGGTGCTCCACCGTCGACGGTACGTCAGAATTGGACGGCTGCGGCTGCCCAGTGAAAACCGGCACCGAAGGCTGTGAGGACCACGAGATCTCCCTCTTTGATCCGCTGACTCTCCACTGCCTCCCACATGGCAAAAGGCACTGTGGCCGAACCAGTGTTTCCGTATTCTTGAACGTTCACATAGACCTTGTCCTCGGCGACGCCCAGCTTCTTGGTGACTGCGTCGATGATCCGAAGGTTGGCTTGGTGGGGGATCACAAGCGCCACATCGGAAATCGACCGACCAACCCGACGCACAACCTCGACAGAAGCCTCGCTCATCCGTCTGACAGCCTCAACGAAGACTTTCCGTCCATCCATGACCAACCGGTTGTAGTCGCCATTGTCCAGGCTCGACTGGTTGAACGGGTTGCGGGTTCCTCCTGCCGCGAGGGTGAGGATCTCAGCATGAGCCCCGTCTGTTCCTGAGATGACGTCGAGCACCTCTGCACGACCACTATCTGGCCCCATCACGATCGCCCCCGCCCCATCTCCAAAAAGCACCGCGGTTGCTCTGTCCTTGGCTGAGATCATCCTCGAGATCAGCTCAACCCCGATCACCAGGATCTTCTTGGGTTCGACGGCAATTCGGGTTTTGGCTACATCAACGGCCTGCACAAACCCGGCACAACCACTTCCACCCAAGTCGTAGGTGGGGATGTTGCGACAACCCAGCTGATACTGGACCAGGGCAGCGGTGTCCGGCGTCATCATCTCAGGCGTGTCGGTCGCCAGGATGATCTCGTCGATGTCGTCCGGGACGAGATCTGCGTCTTTGAGTGCGGTTTCGGCGGCTGCCACGGACATAGTCATGGTCGTCTCATCATCGGCTGCGATATGGCGGTGTTTGATGCCGGTCCGTTGGGTGATCCACTCGTCGGAAGTGTCGACCAACTCCGCCCATTCGTCGTTTGTCATGACGCGCTCGGGGCTATAACCACCGAAACCGAGGATATGTGCCATCGGAACGGACATTAGAGGCCAAGAGTCGTCTTTGGACATGAAGAGCAACCAACCCCAGCCCGCTGCCGTCCGACTCACGACCCGGGGCCCTGTCTCACCTCGATTCTCTGATTCGGGTTGAAGACGACCCGGGCGAGGTCTCTCACATCTCTAGACGTGATGGTGTCAACGATCAGATGACGGCGGGTCAGGTCGCTGACCGGCTGGTCGGGGTAGAGAAATGCTGTGGTGAGAGCCTCGGCGAGTGTCAGATTGTCAATCAGATCCATCTCAGTGCGCAGTTGCTCACGAGCTGTCTCGAACTGACGGTCGGTCGGCCCATTCACCTGAAGATCGACCAGATCCGCCATCACCTCCTCGGAGATCCGTCCCAGGTCCTGGGGATTACCCGTCGAGATGACAAAAGCCTCAGCAAAGGGGTCGGGATCTCTTTGAAGATCTATACCTGATCGAATTGAATATGTCGCGGAAAGGCCCTCCCTGATCCGATCACGAAGTCGAGCGTCGACGATGAGTTGCAAGAGCTGTGCGGTCACCCGATCGGCCAGGACGGGTTGGAACTCATTGGTGAAGAACAGGCCGATCTGGCCCTGTGGGTCGGCACCTGCTTCGAAAGGGATCACTTGAATCTCGCGCGGTGGCAGAGGCTGATTGTCCACCCAGGTCTCCAGCTCGGAGTTCCCCGGCAGAGTGCCGATATACCGACTCGCCAGGTCGGTCATCTCGGCAATTGAGAAATCGCCGACAAAGGCAAAGGCGAAGTCCCCCGCGTTGCCGTATCTCTCCCGGTAGACGCGGTCCATCGCCTCGACGTCGAAGTCAGACAGCTGCTCGTCAGTGGGGAGTACGAAATAGCGAGGATCCCCGCTGTAGTAACCCTCGTTCAAAGCCTCGTCGAACCGAATATCGGGAATATCGGCGCGGTCCTGATTCAACGTCGCCACTTCGGCAAGCACTGCATCGACGGCTACAGGGTCAAAGCGTGGGGCCGTCAGATAGAGGTGAACCAGCTGGAACATCGTCTCAACGTCAGCCGTCGCGGCACTTCCGGTCAGCCCCTCCCTCGTCTCGGTCATCCACGGGAACACATCAACGAGCCGGTCCGAGAGCAGACGCTGCAACGTCGGAGCGTCGGCGGGGCCAACACCGCTCCGAGCCAAGACGTCCGAAATCAGTGATATCTCGGGTAGGTCCTCAATCGCAACGAGGGAGGTGCCACCGAAACTCTCTGCGAGCATGAAGACGCCGCTCTCTGCGATATCGCTAGGCCAGAGATAGACGGTCGCTCCGTTGGGGTAGGTGAGCGTCGTGTACTCATAACTCGGGTCTTTGGAGCGGGAGAGCACCTCGGCCGGTTGGGGCGTGGCCATCAGGGTGTCAATACCCTCGTCATCAGCGTCTCGAGCGACTACCACGGCATCTTCCACCTCGGCCACGATCCGGAGTATCCGATCAGCATTTGGAACGCTCGCCGAAAGGTCATCGGGCCCGACAACCAAAACGATCGGTGCGACGGCGGTGCGTTCTGCCAACGCTTGCTCCAGGTCCTGCTTGTTGAGTCGGTCCAAGATCCCGGCTTCGACGACAAACTGCTGATCCGGGCTCATCAGGTGTCCACCCGCCAGATGATGAGAGACGATTTGCTCTACGAAGAAGACGTCTTGTGCGGTGTTCTTCTGCTCCTGGCGCTGCACCGAGGCCGCCTCGAACCTATCGATCGCTCGCCGAAACTCATCGTCAGTGATCCCGAAC
>JBAVIK010000100.1:0-2251 GCA_049686815.1 Acidimicrobiia bacterium
GGAAGAGATCACCTGGCTTGTCGAAGAAGGCGGCATCAATACCATCGTTTCGATGCTCCCCGGCAATCAAAACCTTGCTGCGTATCGTCAGTCAGGTATTGCCACCTACTCGGTCCCGGTCCGCTCTCCGATCGAGTCCGACGATGTCAACCGTTTCTTCGCAACCCTGGACAAGGCACTCGATCGAAACCACGCAAAGGTCTTGGTGCATCGCGAGGCTATCGATGACACCGTCGGTGGACTTCTCGGTGGCTATTTGGTGACTTCCGGTCTGGTTGACGATCCGATTCTCGCTCTGGCTGTTATTCAGCAGATTTTGGGGCGGGCCCTGGGACCTGACGGGCGGTCGTTGATCCCCGCAACCTCGGCTTCGTGAAGGATCGGATAGAGCTCAAGGGAATCGAGGTCTACGCCAAACACGGAGTTCTCCCATCGGAGCAAGAGCACGCTCAGGTCTTCAAAGTCGACGTCACCGCATACCTAGACCTGACCAAGCCCGGGGTGTCGGATGAGCTCGACGACACGCTCGACTACGGAGAGTTGGCGGTACAAATTCGGGAAGTGGTCGGCACAGAGTCACATGCCTTGATCGAGAAGGTGGCGACATCAGTTGCCGAGGTGGTTCTTGCCCACCAGCCGGTGGAAAGGGTTGTGGTGACGATTCATAAGCCGGAAGCACCGGTCGACACCGTCTTCGACGATATTTCGGTGACCATCGACCGAAACCGGTGACCAGGCACGCCATAGGGATCGGCTCGAATTTGGGCGACCGAATTGGGTTTCTGCGAGCGGGTTTGGCCGGTATCTCGGACCTCGGGCCCACGAGGACTTCGAGTGTGTATGAAACCGCCCCGGTGGGGGGACCTGAGCAGGACCCCTATCTCAATGCCGTGGTGGTGCTTGATTCCGGTCTTGAAGCACCGGCGCTCCTCAATGAGCTGCAGGCCATCGAGAAGAGCCAAGGTAGGCAGCGCAAGGTTCGATGGGGAGCGAGAACCCTCGATCTCGATATCCTCACCAGCGATGGCCCCGAGTTCGATTCACCTGAATTGACAATTCCCCATCCCCGGCTCATGGAGCGTCAGTTTGCGCTTGTTCCACTCGCGGAGGTTTGGCCGGATGCTCCGGTTGGGGGTGGGAACGAAGCAGCTGGTGCCGTTGGGTCAGTTCCCGACCAAGGTGTGGTCCGTCTGCCAGGCAGTTGGCAGAGCCCCGGACCGTCAACCCTTGGAAAGCTGTATGTCGCTGTCCAACTGACCTGGTTCGTACTGATTGCGGTGGCTCTTGCATGGGACGGGTCGCTCCCCGACGGTTCGTCACAACCATTGCGGATTGCCGGCGGTGTGCTGGCCGTGTTGGGCGCGGCCCTCGCTTTCATTTCCTCCCGTCGTCTCGGCTCATCGTTGACCGCGATCCCCGAACCGCTAGACGACGCCCGGCTCGTCGAGACCGGGCCCTTCGCACTTGCGAGACACCCGATCTATGGGGGGGTGACCATTTTCATCCTGGGAACGGCACTGATCCTCGACAGCACGGTTGCTGCACTCATGAGTCTCGTGCTCTTCCCCTTCTTCTATTTCAAGTCCGAGTACGAGGAGGGTCGGCTCAGGATGAAGTATTCCGCCTACTCCGCTTACCGGGACCGGGTTCCCCGCAGGTTCATCCCCTATCTCTTCTGACCATCGGCCCTATTCGACAAGGCGACTTGCGTGCTAGTTTCAAGGCATGGTGTGTGGCCGTGGCCCGCCGCGTGAGCTTCTGAGAGTGAAGATCTGATCACCACAGGAGGCAGTCATAGATGGCCAAGAGGTCGCGAACGAACCGTCAAGAAATACCCGGCTACGACGAGAGCCGCCCCTCGCGCGAAGAACGCAAACAGCAACATCGTGCCAATCGTCACGCCGCGCACCAGGCGCTGCACACGGCAGACGATCCGGACGAGATCGTCCTTCCCGAGGAGCGGCGGAGTGGCAAGCATGAAAACGGCAACGGACCGGTTCCCGAGCCGGAAAAACGTCGTTACCGGGTGTGGAAGACCAAATTTTGGAAGCGTCGGGACCATTATCGCGACGAAAAAGCCGCCCTCGACTCCGAGTGGCCGGTGATCACCCCGAACGAGCTCCCAGACCCCTAACACCGCCACCGACGCGCAAACCTCAGGTAGTACCGCCCATATATGGTCGGAATCCGCTCAGCTTTGCGCTTAGGGCGACCCAGATACGTTCCAAATCCGCTCGAGAACCCCTGCACT